>DATAUW010000033.1 GCA_036268055.1 Verrucomicrobiia bacterium
AGGTGCATCTACCATTTCCAACTGAACAAATCCGATTGCAGAAAGAACCGGAACAAAAGACTGTAGTAATGGCGTATCCTCCTGAATATTGAGGCCATCGGCATTCCCGTTGCCTATAACCGCAACCGGCCCCGTGGCCGACTGCTGGTCAAAAGTCAGCGTACCTTGGGCATGGATTTGAAATGAGCCAACAACAAGTATTGCGGCCAATAGAATTCCGAGGGTCATCTTCATAATGTCACTTCCTTTTATGTGTTCCAGCTACCTCCTACAACCAAGAGGGCGCACTTACTCGCGCCCTCTCTGGCACTTGGCATGCCCTCATAGAACGCTTTCGGCACGCCCAATTACGGGCGTGCTTCAAACGCTGTCTATGAGTTGAAACTGCCAAGTTTCGAGAGACAGCAGCCGAAGCCGCAAAATTATGTTTTTACGTTTACGCTATATTTTTTTACGATTCGTTTCGCATTTAAACCTTTCAGCAAACATTAGCAAGGCAAATTTAATTTAAATCATTTTTGGGCTGACTCGATGCGTTTATAGCAGCTTATAGTATTGAGCATGGGCGGAAAACCGTTTTGATTCAGGTGAAGTCGCTAAAGCTATTACTTGCCACCTCCCTTCTGCGCCATAAAAAATAAATCACCGGATAAAGCAACAACTCCAAAATCCCCGACGTAATCACCCCGCCAATCATCGGCGCCGCGATCCGCTTCATCACATCCGCCCCGCTTTGCGTCGTGGGCGACCACATGATCGGCAGCAACCCAAACAAAATCGCGCAAACCGTCATGATCTTTGGCCGAATGCGCTGCACTGCCCCTTCGATCACCGCCGCGTTCAAATCCGACATCGAATTCATGCGCCCGGCCGCGCGGAACTTCTCCCATGCCTGATCGAGATAAAGCAACATCACCACCCCGGTTTCCGCATCGAGGCCCGCCAGCGCAATCAACCCCACCCATACCGCCACGCTCAAGTTATAACCCAGTAAATATAAAAGCCAAAACGCGCCCACCAGCGAAAACGGCACCGCCAGCAACACAATCGCCGTTTTAACGACTGACTTGGTATTGATGTAGATAAGTAAAAAGATAATCAGCAGCGTGAACGGAACCACCGCCTTCAGCCGTTGTTCCGCATGCTTTAAATACTCAAACTGTCCCGCCCATTGGACATAATATCCCGGAGGAAACGAAACCGTTTCGTGAATCCGCTTCGACGCCGCCTTCACATAACCATCAATATCATCCGTGGTGACGTCCACAAAAACGAAACCCACCAACTGCCCATTCTCATTTCGTATGGAAGGCGGCCCGGTTCGATAACTGATGTCCGCCAGCATTGAAAGCGGGATTTGCGCAAGCCCCGGCGAGTTCGACGAAGCTTCAGAATTCTTCATCGGCAGCGGCACCAGCACGCGTTTGAGCGCATCCAGGTCTTCGCGAAAATCCCGCGCGTAACGCACATTGATCGGATAACGCTCACGACCCTCAATGACCGTGGAAATAGTTTTCCCACCAATGGCCGTTTCCACGATGTCATTCACATCGCCAACCGTCAGGCCGTAACGCGCCGCGGCCTCTCGATTCGGCGCGATGTCGAGAAAATACCCACCTGTCGCGCGCTCGGCAAAAACACTGCGCGTGTTTGGGAAATCGCTGAGCGACTTTTCAATTTGGACCGCCACTTCTTCTATTTTGCCAAGGTCAGGCCCAAAAACTTTAATGCCCAGTTTGGAGCGAAAACCGGTCGTCAACATTTCCGTGCGCGTCTGGATCGGCATCCAAAAAATATTGGCCATGCCCGGCGTCTTCACTTTTGCGTTCATCTCCGCCAGCAATTTTTCCCACGTCATACCCGCCGGCCACTCCTCGGTCGGCTTGAGTTTCACCACCGTCTCGAACATCGAAAGCGGCGCGGGATCAGTCGAAGTTTCCGCCTGACCCGCCTTGCCAAACACACTTTCTACTTCAGGAAATTGGCGCAATATCCGGTCCTGGATTTGCAGAATCCGCGTTGCTTCCTCAATGGAAACACCCGGAACCGCCGTCGGCATAAACAACAAATCTCCCTCGTTGAGCGGCGGCATAAATTCCGTGCCCAGTTTCTTGAGCGGATAAATCGTCGCCACCATGATCAGCAACGCCACAATCACTGTGACCCAGCGAAAACGCAGCACGAAATTCACGAACGGCCGATAGCACCAAATCAGGAAGCGATTCACCGGGTTCTTTTTCTCCGGCGTAATTTTTCCGCGAATGAAAAGCGTCATCAGCACTGGCACGAGCGTCGCGCCCAGCAGCGCGGCAAAAAACATGGAAAATGTTTTTGTAAACGCCAGCGGCTTGAACAATCGTCCCTCCTGCGCTCCGAGCGAGAACACCGGAATGAAACTCACCGTGATCACCAGCAGCGCGAAAAATAACGGACGCCCCACACTCTTCGCCGCCGCGATGATGACCTCGACGCGTTCCGCATTCGTGGGCTCGCGCCCCTTTTCTTCGCGGAAATGTTCGAGAAATTTGTGCGCATTCTCCACCATGATGATCGCGGAATCCACCATCGCCCCGATGGCAATCGCGATGCCCCCCAGCGACATGATGTTCGACGTCAGGTGCAGTTGAAACATCGGCAGAAAAGCCAGAATGATGGCGATGGGCAAGGTGATGATGGCCACCAACGCCGAACGGATGTGCCACAGAAACACCAGGCATACCAGCGCGACCACGATGCTTTCTTCAATCAGCTTTTCGCGCAACGTCGAGATCGAACGCCCGATAAGCTGGCTGCGATCATACGTCGTGACCACTTCCACACCCTCGGGCAGCGACGACTTGATTTCCTCCAACTTCTGTTTTACATCATCAACAACCCGCAACGCATTTTCGCCATACCGCATCACCACAATCCCGCCCACCGCCTCACCCTCGCCGTTCAACTCCACCACCCCGCGCCGCAAGTCCGGCCCCAAATGCACCGTGCCGACATTCTTCACCAACACTGGCGTTCCACCCTGCGTCTTGAGCGGAACATTTTCGATGTCGGCGATGCTCTTGATGTAACCTCGTCCACGCACATAATATTCCGTCGAACCCACTTCAAAAATCTTCCCCCCCACATCCCCATTCGACCGGCGAATCTGATCCACGACGTCATTGATCGGAATGCCATAAGCGAGCAGTTTATTCGGGTCGAGGTCCACCTGATATTCCTTCACGAACCCGCCCACCGGCGCGACCTCCGCCACACCCTTCACCGATTCAAGCGCATAACGCAAATGCCAGTCCTGAAACGAGCGAAGTTCGGCCAGATTATGTTTTCCCGTTTTATCAACCAGCGCGTATTCATAGACCCAACCCACTCCCGTTGCATCCGGCCCGATGACCGGATTGACACCTTCCGGCAAACTTCCGCGCACGGAATTCAAATACTCAATCACCCGCGACCGCGCCCAATAAATGTCCGTGCCATCCTCGAAAATCACATACACAAACGACTTGCCGAACATGGATTCGCCGCGAACAAATTTCACCTTCGGCGCCGCAATAAATTTCGTCGAAATCGGATACGTTATTTGATCCTCAACCAAATCCGGCGAACGCCCCTCCCAATCCGTGGAAATGATCACCTGCACATCACTCAAATCCGGCACGGCATCGAGCGGCGTCCGCATCAATGCCCAAACCCCGCCCGCCAGGCCAAACACAGTAAGGACGATCACGAGAAAAGCATTGCGCGCGCTGGCTTCAATAATCCGCTCCAGCAGAAACGGCTTGCGTTCGGGCGGCGTTGAGAATGGTGGAGTATCCATAAGCGTATTGATTTTGCTCACCACGATTTCAATGCGCCCTGCACCTTGGCTTCCGCATCAATCAGAAAATTCGCGCTCGTCACAACGCGCTCACCTTCCTTCACGCCAGATTTCACTTCATAGAAGTCGCCGTATTTCCGTCCCAATTCTACAAAACGCGGCTCCAACCGTCCTCCGCCTTTATCCACAAAAATAATATTATGCCTCCCCGTCGGCAAAACCGCCGGGACCGGAATCCCCACGCCCTCACCCATATCCATCGCCAACTCCGCGTCCACATACATATCCGGCTGCAATTTAAAGTCGGCATTCTCCACATCAATTCGCACTCGGCCCGTGCGCAGATCGTCATTGATGAACGGGTCAACCACCGAAATCTTGCCGTTGAATTTTTCCCCCGGATAGGAGCCGGTTGTGATGGTGATGGGCAGACCCTTCTTCAGCATGGGCAATTCGTCCTGATAAAACTGTGCCCACACCCACACCACGGATAAATCCGCTATATCCACGAGATGATCACCAACCGTCACACTGCGGCCCTGATCCACGCCGAGAGTTTGCATCACTCCCTTGAAAGGCGAACGCAGCGTCAACAGTTCGGTCGGCTGGCGGGTCTTTTCGAGCAGCGCGATTTGATCGTCGGAAATGTTCCAAAGGCGAAGCCGTTGCTTTGCCGATTCGACAAGCTGCTCAGTGCTTTCGAGCACGGCGCGATTATTTTTGCCTTCGGCATCATCTCGTGACCTGAGCAAGTCCGCGAATTCATTTTGCGTGGTGAGCAAGTCGGGGCTGTAAATCGTCAGCAACGGCGCATCCTTTTCAACCTGTTCACCGCGCGAAAAGACGAACAGTTCCTTTACGTACCCACCGACCCGCGCGACATAATCCCAATGCCGCTGCTTGTCATAAGCGACCATGCCAACGACCCTGATGCTGTTCGTAAACCTCCGCTTCTCAATCGCCGCATAGGTGACGCCGATTTGTTGCTGCCGCTCGATCGGAACGCTGAACTCGCTGGGCTTGGCTTCTTCGTTCATGGCGGTCGGCGCATTGCTCATACTCATGCCCGCCGCGCCTTTTTTCATCACCGGAACCAAGTCCATTGAGCAAATCGGACACTTGCCATGCGGGTCTTGTGACCTCACTGAGGGGTGCATGGTGCAAGTGTAATAATCCACATCATCCGGTTTCACGGCGTCGCTATCTTTTTTGCAGGACATGACACCCACCAGCAGGACAAGGCTCAGCAATCCCAAGACGCACCGATTCACCGCCCTGATTTTTAAAATGGAATTTTGCATGGGAAATATTTTTTAATGGTTTGCGTGATGGGGAATAAGTTCAGGCTCATTTGCCAGCGGAACCAGCGCATCGAAGCCATCCAGCCCCGTCCACAGCAGCAAATCGGCGAGCGTTTGATATTGTGCGGCAATTGACCGCGCCGCCATCAGTTGCGCGTCCAATGCGTCACGGTGAGCGTCGAGAACTTCGCGCAAAGCAACCCGGCCGGTTTCCCAGGCCGCGAGTTTGTCCGCCAGCGCCTGCCTCGCGCGAACGGCAATTTCATTTTGATAAAGCAGCGCTTTGCGCCGCGCGGCGTCGAGATCAACGGTCAGATGGTGCAGTTCCTCCTGCACTATCAAAGTTTGATTTTCACGATCTTGTTCAGCGGCCCTTTGCGTTTCCCTTTCGCGCTCATAGTCCTTGCGATACTTGCTTTCATTCAACCACGGCAGCGAAAAACTCACCGTGAACGCTCCCTGGCGGAATCCGCCATCACCCGAATACTGCCAACCTTGAACCCCAAGACCGACGTCGGGCAACCGGGTCCGGCGGGTTAACTCTGCGGATGCCCTGGCTTGTTGAACTTCTCCTTCCAGGATTTTAAGTTCCGGCTCATTGGTCAAGCCAAGCGCGATGAGTTTGGCGCTGTACGGCACGGTCGGCGCGACGGCCGGCAACTGTAGCAACGGCCACGCCGAGGTAGCCTCGCGGTTGAGCAGGCGATTCAAAGCGAACCAGCCGTGATGCAGTTCAAGCTGGTCGGTAAGAAGTTCATCCGTTCGGAGCGCCACCTCATTTTGGAGCTGCAGCGCGTCTCCGGCGTCGGTTTGTCCCGCGCGATATTTTGCTTCCACCGCCTGCGCTGTGGCTTTAAGCCAGGTCAAATCCTGTTCATCCACGTCCACGACCCGTTCGGCCAAAGCCGTCGCGGCGAGCGCTTTGATAAGATCGCGGCGCACTTGCTGGAAATGAAAATCCGTTTCCGCTTCGCGGGTCGAAATTTTGGAGGAAGCCACCTTGCGGTTTAAGTCCGGCATGCCCCACAGCGGCAATTTCTGTTGCACACCGTAAACCAGATCGCCGTTCTCACTCGTCGCAAATCCTTGCGCGCTGAAAACATTCACCCCGAAACTGGCCGTGGGATCCTCCCAGCTACGAATGGCCTCCGCATTGAGAGCCGCCGCGCGGGCGCGAGAATCGCTCGCTTTAAGCGCCGGATTGTTCGTCCGAGCCTCCTCAACCAGCCGGTTGATGAAGCCGGGAAAAATGAGCACGCTGTTACTCGCCGCATTTATTGGCAAACTATTGTCCTGCGCCGACGCAGTCAAAACACCGCTGCAAACTACCGCAATGATCGTCGAAATCTTCATACACTGCTCCTGCTGGAAAAAATTAAATCGGTAAAAAGGAAAACCGTGCGCCGCGTTTGGGCACACTAAGGGCGGGGAAGGAAATACCTCAGATCAGGTAACTGCAATTCCGTTGAAAAAGTGGAATTGCGCAAGGAGAAGCTGCTAAAAAATTTTGAGGCCAAGGCTTGGCCTCTGCCACAGCGTCGAATCCGGGCAGAACGATGACATCCGAAATAAACGGTTCCAAATGCACCTGAAAAGCAACCGAAGCCGGCGCGATTGGATAAGCAGAGTCCGTTGAAGCCTTGCAACAAGCGGTATTGGAGCAGTTCCTACAACCGGCCGCACAGCATTTACGCGCCACCTGCGCTGCCGGCGAACCATTCAAACTCGCCGCCGACGCTCCCTGCCACGACACCGCCAGTGCCAGAAAAAGCGCCAACACGACTTTATATAATTTCGCCGCCATAGAATCTGCCGCGAAGAACCTACTCGTTTTTTTCCCAAAAGCGAGCGCTCTTTCGCATCAATGAATTCTCCTCAAGCCGTCTTCTTAAACGCGAACGCAAAAAACGCCGCCACGCCCAAAAAAACAAACGCCACCAGATAATTCCACGCCAGCCGCTCCTTCAAAAACGTCAGCGCAAAAACGATGAACACCGAAAGCGTCACCACCTCCTGGATGAGCTTCAGTTGAAACCCCGAGAACTCCCCAAACCCCAGCCGATTCGCCGGAACCGCCAGGCAATATTCCAGTAACGCAATCCCCCACGAAACAATGATCGCCTTCCACAGCGGCCAATCGTGGCCATATTTCAAATGACCATACCACGCGAACGTCATGAAAATATTCGAGCAAGTGAGCAGGAGAACAGTTCGCATAAATAAGATTTGATTTTAGGCAATTTGTTTTTCGTTTTGAAAACTCAATTTTGCCCGCTCGCGCCAAACCGCGCACTCACAAAATTCCAAAAAGAATCTCTGCCGCGCGTAAATCATACATCGTAAACCCCAACCACATTTCCTCCTTTCCCATTCCCCTTTGTTTCCCGCCCAAAGTCGGCACGGCGACAAAAAATGCCGCATAAACACTTTGCGTGAGGCGAAAGAAATTAATCCCCATAAATTTCAAACTCCCATAACGAATATCCGTACCTGCTCCCGCGCACCGTTCCGTACATCCGCACATAACGTCCATTGCCTGACAATTTCGTCAAATCATTCACCCCGCCCGTTCCATTCGTCGTGCCATAAATTGTCGTCCACGCGCTGCCATCGGCCGACGTCTGGATCTCATAGGCCTCTGCGTAGGCAGTTTCCCAATTAAGCTTTACCCGCGTTACCGGCCGCGACCGCCCCAGGTCCACGCAAATCCATTGCGGGTCCGCGTGCTCCGAAGACCATCGGGTGCCCGTATTTCCATCCACGGCATTTGTTGCCGGGCAATTATCCGTTGTGGATGACGCCGTCACCGGCCGATTCAAAGCCAGGTTCGTCTGTGCTCTCGGAATCGTGCTTACGGCCTCGCCGTAAGGACTCTTACCTGAAATATTTTCCGCCGACACCTTGTAAAAATAACTTCTGCCGTTCGCCAATCCCCGATCCGTAAATTTCACCTCCAACTGGTTCGTCGCGATCACCACATAATCCGCGTCGTTCTCACTCCGCTCGATATTATACTTCGCCAACCCGCGCACCCGCGCCCAATTCAAAGTCACCGTTGCATTGCCCGCCGAAGCCGACAGATTTTTCGGAATCCCCGGCGTCAGCGGAGCCGGCGCCTTTTGCCCCGTCAGGGCTTGATAAACCGTCTGCGCGATCCGCAACGCTCCATCGTCGTTGGGATGCACCCCATCTACATAATCCGACGCCGCCAGGCTTTTCGTCGCCGCATTCACATCAATCACCTCGCAACCCGTCTCCCGCGCAATCTGCTTTTGCACCGGCACAACTTCTCCGCTTACCACCGCCTCGGTGATTCCAAAAGCCCCCGGTCCTTTCACCGTCGCGCAAGTGCTCAAATAAATTTTGGGATGCGATGGCAACAATTTGAAGAACCGGATCATCTCCTGGCAATCATCCGCGAATGAATCTTTATGAATCCAATTTTGTGGTTTTGAATCGTTCGCTCCCAGCGCGATAATCACCACGTCCGGCGTCCAGTTGCTGCTATGCGATAACGCCCACGAATTCCAATACGGCGAATCTCCCGTCTTCAACATGGTCGCACCCGGCAATCCATAATTTTGGATCGTATAAGCGCCCCCAAGCATTCGCGCTAACTGGCTCGGCCAGCTATTGTCCCCCATCGTTCCCGAACCGTAGGTAATGCTGTCACCCATGCACGCCAGTTTGATTGGCTTTGGCGTGCCATAAATCTGAAACGCATCAATCACCCCCGGTGCCGCGGACTGCGTCGCAATTTTTATCGCATGTTTCCCCGGCGCTAGATCCATTGCGCTGAAAAGGACCTGTTGCCCCTTCACTTCGCCGCCGGCTGGGTTCACATTTGTCTTCAATATGCCGTCCAAATAAACCGCCACCGCACCGGCGCTTCCACGTGGCGCAATATAATCAATCCCTGTCCCCGTAAATTCATAAGTCGCCGCGCCTCCCACCGTCGGACAATAATGGATGTCATCGCAATAATCCCCCATTCCGCGCGGACCGCTAGGAAACCATCCTGCGTCATAGTTGATTAAGGGGTCGCTGTCATTGATTAAAAATCCCGCCGCGCAAAATCCATTGGAAAACCCTTCCGCAAATAAAATCAGGATCAGCAGGACCCGTAATAATTCTGGATGTTTGAAAAGTACGCGCGTTTGCCCCGTTGTCACCGTCTTTTGGAAATGCATTTGCGCCACAGTGCGCCATCCTCTTGCTTTAAACCATTAGTTAAACCGTATCCCCGAAATAGGAAATGCTGTCGAAGTGGACCCCACAAAACAATTCTCCTCCTACCTCTCCGCGCCTCCGCGTCTCCGCGGTAAAAACCATCTCTACATCGTCTTCCGAAACAGCGCCGACGTATCCGCCATGTTCAACACCGAAAGATCCAGTCCCGCGCCCGGGTCGCGTTCCTTCGCCGTCTTGAGTTGGCGCGAAACTTTCGGCGTCGCGCCGATGGCAAAATATTTCACCGCGCCCACGCTCACCGACGCCTTGAAGATCAGCACGAGCAAACAAAATTCATCCACGTTCATCACCAGCATGCTGAACTTTTCGCCCTGCTGATAAACGCTGTCGAAATTTTCCTCATGCACCAGGTTCGCGATCGTCTGGTTCGCGAGAAACGCGCCGGAAGCCAGCGCCGCGATCGTCGTCAAGTCAAACTGCTGTTCTTCCCCGCGATAAGTAATGAGGAACCCGCCCTTGTCAATCACCAGCGCCGTCGTCGCTTCACTGTTCGACAACAAATCATGAAGGACGCGATCCAGTTGCTGGATGTCCTCTTCGATGAGTTGAGGCAGCGTGACCATGAAATAATCAGGCTGGCTGATTGGCTCCCTGGCTGATGAATTTATTGAGCAACATGCGCGTGATCATGTTGAGCGATTCAAAGACTCCCTCGCACTTGTGCGCGACCGACGGGAACGACGGCACTTGCACATCGCGATTGTTCAGCAAAAATTCCATGTAATCCACCGGCGCGACATTCGGCAAATCCTGCTTGTTATATTGCAGCACGTAAGGAATGTCCGCGAGGTTCAGCTTGAGCGTGCGCAAATTTTCCTCGAGATTGGAAAAACTCTCCACGTTCTCGGCCATCTTTTCGTACTGCGAATCCGCCACGAACACGATGCCATCCACGCCGCGCAAAACGAGCTGCCGCGTGGTGTTGTAAATCACCTGGCCGGGGACCGTGTAAAGCTGGAACTTCGTTTTAAATCCCTTGATGGACATCGCCTCGATCGGAAGAAAATCGAAAAACAGCGTGCGGTCTGAACTCGTCGCGAGCGAGACCAGTTTGCCTTTGTTGCCCGCGGCGGTTTGCACGTGGTCATGGACCTGCACGAGATTCGTCGTCTTGCCACCCATGGCCGGACCGTAATACACGATCTTGACCTGGAGTTCCTTGGTTGCCTGATTGATTATGGCCATAAAAATTATTTTGCCTTGCGGTCGAGTTCCGCGGCTATGCCCGCCAGCGCGGCGGTCGGCAGCGCCTCACCCGGGCGTCCGAATGCCGCAAAGTAAATCGCGCCCACCTTGAAAATTTTCCACGGAATCGCGCCCACGGTGAAATTCAAATTGTTCAAATCGCCCAGGCGCAGTTCCTTCGTGCATTGCGTCACGCGGCTGAAGATCTGCGGCAGAAACGCCGCCACCGTGTCCGCATTCATGCTGCTCGGGATCTGGCTCGCCACGAGCAACCCATCCGGCAGTGCGATCAACGCGCCATCCACACCATCCAGCGCGGCCGCCTTGCTCACGATTTCATTCGGCGTCGCGTAACGCACCAAAAATGCCGTGCCCGGCGAAGGGCCTTTTTTCACCACCGGCGCTGGTTCTTCGGGTTGTCCCTCAGCCACTTTGCGGCCGTAATAATTCGTATCCGACGTTTTGATCGTGGGTGCGACCGGAGTCGGAGCCGGACTGGCTGACACGACGCTCGGCATGGCCGGCACGGGTTCACCGGCGGCGCGATTGGAAAAGAGATCGGGAATATTCGTGTCAATCGCCACTTTCTTTTGCGCCTTGCTGCCTTTTAATTCAGCCAGGAAAAGCGGCGCGACAATCTTCAGCGGCAATTCAACCACCACCGCGTCATTCGGCGAACTCGAAGCGATGACCGGCGGCTTGATCCACGAACGGAAAATCCGCCACGGCAGCGCAATCCGTCCCTGCTTCATCGCAAGTTCGATGACGCCAAAAGGCAGCAACGCCGTCGAGTGAACGACATTCAGCGCGGCCATTTCCTGCTGCACTGCGTCGGGCCATGCGGCGGAAATATCCGAAATTAAAACCGTGAGAAAACGCGTCTCAGCGGGGGTGGCCGGCGCGGCCACCGGAGCGGGCGGCGGCGGTGTAAAGCGAATCGGCTCTGGCTCGGGTTCCGGCTCGGGAGCGATGGGCGTGATCGGCGCAACCGGAGCCGCCGCGCGCGGCGGTTCAGGCATCGCGATCGGCGAAGGTGGAACCATCGGCGCAACCGGCGCAGGTGCTGGCGTCGGCGCAATCGGACTATAAACCGGGCGCAACGCCGCTGGCGGTGCGATGGGCGCGGGAGCGGGAGTCGGTGCCGCAGGGGCCAACGGCTGAGCCGCAGGCTTGCGGAAAAATTGTGGTTCGGTGTCCGACTTGGTCGCGGGAGCAATCGGCGAAATCGGCGCGGCCATTGGCTGGGGCGCGGACTTGCGGAAAAACTGCGGTTCCGTGTCTGACTTGCCCGAAGGCGTCACGGGCGCGGCTACGGATTGCGGTGCGGACTTGCGGAAAAATTGTTGTTCGACTTCCGGCAGCGGGGCGGCCAGCGGCGACATCGGGCGCGCCGACACGGGCGATGGCGCGGATGGAAATGGCATTGGCCGTGGCGCGGGCGCAGGCGCAACCGGAGGCGCTGAGTAAGCGGGCGGCGCGTAAGCCGGTGCGGGAGCGGGCGACGGAGCAACCGGCGTCTGCGTAGGCACTGAAGCTCCGACCGCTTGCGCGCCGGAACCTGGCTTCATCGTCGAAGTCGAAAAAGTGATGTTCGCATGGCCGCCACCGAACGGGCCGGTGACTTCCGGCGGAATGGAAACTTGTTTTTGCGACGGGCGGCGCGAAAGCAATCCCGGCGTCAACCGCGCCAGAATTTCCTGCAAAGGAATCTCCACCGGACTGCGGTCGCGATCAGTGTCGTTGGTAAAAGTTCCAGCGGGAGAAAGCTGGCGCAATTCTCCGAAAGAAATTTTCACCGCACCCTGCGAAATTTGCGAAAGGATTTTTTGCGTCGGCACCGAAACGAAAGCATCACCCACGTCCGACTGGCGAACCATTTGCATCAACTCGGGCGAAAACTTGGCGACGATGGCGCGCAACGGAACTGGGAACGCGACTGGAGCATTCGCAGGAACAGCAACGGGCCGCGGTGCGGCGGGCGCTTCGGGACGGGTCGCGGGACGTGACTGAGCCGCGCGCGCGGTGGCTAATGCCGGGGCCGATGCAGGCGCGCGCAGTTGGCTCGAAGAGTCAACTGCACTATCAGCACGCTTGCCAAATATCTTTTTAAATGTGCTGAACATTTGACCTGAGTGTATTTTTGACAGTGCCGTAATGCTTCGTCGACATAAAAAAATGGCCGGCTAGGCCGCCCGCAGGTTCGTCCTGAGCCAGTCGGGCCAATACGAACGCGGTTTTTTCCAGAGTAAACATCATGTGCCCCAATCATCATTCTGACCCGGGCAACGAACAGTAGGCAGGATTTATGCCATTGGAAGCTTCCTACAGTTCGCGCAAGTTTCGTCGCTGACGCTTGAAACTGAAAACTTGAAACTTCACCGCGCACATCCCCCACCCTGCGCGTAAAAATAAACCCAAAGAAACAATCTCTTCCAGCCTCTTTCCCCATTCCTTCCCGTGTCCCATGACTGGACTGGGTGTCTTGTAATCCTCGTCCAAATCCACTTTTCCCGGCGTTCTGTCCCGGGATGCACGCTGCAGCCGCGCAGCCGCAGCCTAAATCAAAAAAAATGAACCTTGGCACGAATCAGGAACGCTAACTGCTAAATGTACCGCCGAACAACGGACTCACGATTTGTCCGTCCCGGCATATTGCCGATTTGAAAAACGAATTTTTTGCACGACCGACGCCATTATGCGACCAAGAATCCTCCTATTGGATGATGATAAGGATTTGCTGGAGTTGTATCGCGAGATCCTCTCCCAGTTGCCGAGCCGTCCGGAGATTTTCACCTCCTCGACCGGCGCGCGCGCCATAGCCATGCTCGCCGCCGAGTCGTTCACGCTCCTGGTCACGGATTTGAACATGCCCAAGATGGACGGCCTCCAGGTCCTTTCCATCGTCCGCAAAAAATTTCCCGACCTGCGCACCGTCGTCCTCACTTCCGTCGTTGACGAACAATTCCGCTCGCGCGTTTATAGTCTCGGCGTGGATTTGTTCTGGCAAAAGCCCGGCTCCGGCGAGGAGATCAAACATTTTCTCGATTGCCTCGAATCCCTGATCGGCCGCGAATCCCAAAGCGGCTTCCGCGGCGTCCACAGCAAAAGCCTCGTGGACATCATCCAACTGGAATGTCTCTCCCAAAACTCCACCGTCCTCAAAATCACCAACGGCCCGCTCGTCGGTCGCATCTGGGTGCAGGGCGGCGAAGTGACCGATGCCGTCACCGATGACCTTGGCGGCGAACAAGCGTTTCATCGCATCCTCTCGTGGAGAGCGGGAAACTTCGAAGCCCTCCCCGCCGAGCCGAATCATCCCCGCACGATTTACAGTCCCTATCAAGGTTTGCTCCTCGAGACCGCGCAGGCGCATGACGAAAATCATGCCCAGCATCATCTCGAAGCCGCGCCTTCGCAAGCCGAACCCGGCCCGCTCGGCCAGATGTCCCGCGTCCCCGGCGTGGAATTCGTTCTCGTGCTCAAGCCCGGCGGCGAACCCGCCTTTGAATCTCGCGGCCTCGAGAATCCGCAACCCGTCGCCGATTGGAGCCGCGACACCCTCGAACAATTTCGCGCGCTCGGCGAACGCCTTCAGGCCGGCCCGCTCCAGCAGTTGGAAGGCCTCGGCCCGCAAGGCCACGTCGCCCTCGCGCATCACCACGACACGGATTTCTGCGTCGGCTGGAACCAGGACCTCACTTCCGGCCAAATCCAGGAATCAATGAAAAAAACTCTCGCACTATGGGTATCCTGAACTTTTTCGGCAAACCCGCCGCCGCGCTCCTGCCGCTCCCGCGCGGCAGCTTCACCGTGGACCGCGAAGGCCGCGTGCTCGCCTCCACCCTGCCCCAGGCTTTCCCATCCGAATACGCCGAGGACATCGCCCAGGAAGTGTTGAAAGTTTTTCAGACCGCGCAAACCGCGCGCATCACCCTGCGCGAAGTCATCATCCGCTACTCCAATCTGAAACTGACCGCCCGCGAGTTGCGTGGCGGCGCCATCATCTTTCTCGTGCCGCAAACCAGCCTGTCCAGCTAACCCTTCACGCCTATGCAACAAAAACAAATGCACCAGCTCATTCAGCAGTTGGAGAACTACACCGAGTGCTGGAAGCAATTCAACCATTTCGTCAACATCGCGCGCGCCAAGAATTTCGGCCCCGAGGAGGAAGGCCAATTCCTCGAAGTCAAGACCGTCATCGTGCAGCAACTCGAGTTGATCCTCTCGGTCATCGAGTCCGGCACGCCGACCAAGGAGGAAGTCCTCGCCCTCGTCGGCGCCGCGCCCTCGCTCCGCTACCTTGGCGAACTCAACGACAGCGCCCTGCGCAATCTCGAGAGCCAATGGCACAAGCTCTACATCAACTGGCACTCCGTCCTCGGCCAGTTAAAAGTCCAGCAACGCGCCCTCGAATCCCGCTCCATGCTCGGCGCGCTCTTCGAAAAGAAAAAATAGCCTTCGCTCTTTTCGTTCCATTTCACAAAACCACCCGGCAATAAATTGCCGGGTTTTTTTTTGCCAAACCATCGCCCGGCGGCGGCGCATTATTTTTCTCACCGCTATTGTAACTGGGGCGCAGACCGGCGATAAAGGGGCTGTGATCACCGGCTGCATCAAGGAACCGAAAGCTGATCGTTATAATCCAGAAAGCCATGAAGAAAATTTTATTGGTTGATGACGAACAAATGTTGCTGGACGCCCTCCGGCTGTCGTTGCGCAAACAATTTCCGATCGAAACCGCCTGCGGCCCCATTGCCGGGCTCGCGGCCTTAAAAAATTGGCAGGATTTTTCCGTCGTGGTCAGTGACATGCGGATGCCCGAAATGACCGGCGTCGAATTTCTTGCCAAGGTCAAGGAATTCGCCCCCGACGTCGTGCGCATTATGCTCACCGCCAATATTGACCAGGGAACCGCCATCCAGGCCGTCAATGAAGGCAATGTTTTCCGTTTCCTTAATAAACCCTGCACCGTCGAGGAATTAACCGCGGCGATCAACGCCGGGATTCGCCAATATCAGTTGATCACGGCTGAACACGATTTGCTCGAAAATACTCTCCGTGGCAGCGTAAAAATCCTGACGGAAATTCTCGCCTTGGCGGATTCCACCGCCTTTGGCCATGCGGAAAAGGTTCGCGACGAAGTGCGCGGACTTTGCGCCGCGCTGAAAATCGAGAATTCGTGGGAACTGGAAGTGGCGGCTTTGCTTTCGCACATCGGTTTCATGACCATCCCGGCGGAAACCATTCTGAAGTTTCGCTCCGGCAAAACCCTTACTGCCCCCGAGACCGAATTGTTCCGGCAAATCCCGGCGATGAGCGGACGCCTGCTTTCGCAAATATCCCGGCTCGAAGGGGTCTCGAAAATCCTGACCTATCAAGGCAAACATTTTGATGGCACGGGTGAACCTGCCGATTCCGTGCGCGGAACGGCCCTGCCGCAGGGCGCGCGAATGCTCAAATTCCTCTACGATCTGGTCGAACTCGAAACCGAGGGAACCAGCCGTTCCGCCGCCCTCGCTCTCATGCGCACCCGCGCCGGCTGGTACGATCCCGCCATTCTTGCCGCCTACGATTTGCCGGAAGGCCAAAGACCCGGCGCACAAAGCGCTCCGTCAAAACCCGCATTAGAGATTGATTTTTCACAGTTGCGGGTGGGCCATGTTCTGTGCGCGGATGTGCTGACCAAAGACGGAACCTTGATCGTTATTTCCGGCAATCGGATCACGCCGACGTTGATGGAGCGCCTCCGAAACTTCAATGGCCTGTCCGGCATCAGTGAACCCATTCTTATCGAAGGCTGATCCGCCTCCAACCCAAACTCATCAAAAACTATTTCGCTGGCTTCACTCGCGGACTGCGGCGCAAGCCATTCTGGAAAAGCAAACTCCAAACCATCCAAAGCGCTTCCCGCACGATCTTGCTCGACATCTTCGACGTGCCGTGAAAGCGGTCGGTGAAAATGATCGGGACTTCCTCCACGCGCATTCCCTGGCGCCAGATCTTGTGTGTCAATTCAATCTGGAAACTGTAACCGTTTGATTTGATGGCGTTGATGTCAATGGATTCCAGCGCGCCGCGGCGAAAACATTTGAACCCGCCCGTCGGATCGGTGAACGGCATGCCCGTGATCAGCTTCACATATTCCGCCGCCGTGGTGCTCAGCATAAGCCGGCGCAACGGCCAGTTGATGACGCGGATGCCGTTTTTGTAACGCGAGCCGAGCACCAGGTCGGCGGTCTGCGCGGCTTCGAGAAATTTCGGGATGTCGTCGGGATTGTGGGAAAAATCACCATCCATCTCCATGATGAGGTCGTAACCGTGTTCGAGCGCCCAGGTAAAACCGGCGCAATACGCGCGGCCAAGGCCATTTTTTTGCGCGCGATGCAGCACATGGATTTGCGGATGTTTCGCGGCCAGTTCGTCGGCGAGTTTGCCGGTTCCGTCAGGCGAATTATCGTCCACGACCAGGAGTTCAACGGCCACCGGCAGGCCCAGGAGCTTTTGCGCGAGCAGCGGAAGGTTCTCGCGCTCATTATAAGTCGGCACTATTACCAGCGTTTTGTTCATTAGAGAAAGACGCCAAACCATCGGCTAACTTCACGCCGAAAACAAGCGGTTTTCTGAACCAAGATGGCGAAGGGGCACATCCGCACCCTGCCCGTCAGACGCAAGGCGAGATTGTGGAACTATACTTATAGTCCCGCCGAGACAACTGATATCCTGGCGCATGGTAGGGCTGCGCTGCCGCACTAGTGTCCAGCTATATCTATTGGAACTGGAATGACTTCTGGTTTTCCGGATAAGAGTTGTTTGAATGGTTTTGCGGGATTTGTTGTGCAAATAGTTCCGCAGCAGGTA
>DATAUW010000034.1 GCA_036268055.1 Verrucomicrobiia bacterium
CTGAACAAAAGCTTCGACCAGGCTCTCGCCGCGCCCGCTCCGTTGTCGCGGCTGGATTTACTCTTATTGAACTGCTGGTGGTCATCGCGATCATTGCGATTTTGGCGGCTCTGCTCTTGCCGGCGCTGGCTTCCGCCAAAGCAAAGGCCACCGCTGCGGCTTGTTTGAACAACCAAAAGCAATTAGCTTTGGCCTGGACCATGTATGCGGATGATAATAATGACCAGTTGGTTTACTTCAGCACCTATACACAAACCGGCAGTCTTTCGTCAGCGCCTCACGGCGTCCCTTGGCGCACTGATATTTACCATAATGAAATGGTCATCCCCGGATTGACACTTCCCCCAACGACTACACAGAACTGGATAATCGCCATTCAGAGGGGCTTCCAACAACCGACCCCCACCGTCGCCGGGCCGCTCTATAAGTATGCCTCGAACCCAGCCATCGTGCATTGCCCCGGCGACCTTCGCTACAAGAAACCCCTCGGCCAAGGCTTTGCCTGGGATAGTTACTCTGGCATGAACGGTTTGAATGGTGAATCGGGCGATTCCAGCACTCTATACAAACGAACCGAACTCCAGCACGGCAGCCAGCGAATTCTCTGGGCTGAGGGAAACGATAGCCGCGGAGAAAATGTGGGTTCGTGGGAAATGAATCCAGGGATCGCTCCCACTTTTGCCGGGGCTACCTTCGTGGATACGCCCGCCGCGTTCCATGTGAACAGCGCCACCTTCAGCTTTGCCGACGGGCATACCGAGAATCACAGATGGCTGGACGGACGAACGGTTGCCTTTGCGCGCGGCGGCGGGGACGCCACCGGCGCTGGCCTGCCTCCCGTGGGTGATGTGGACGCCAACTGGGTCGCCCTGCGTTATCCCAATACTGCAAACCCCTAAAGCAGAATACACGTTTAGACCCTGTTTATCTCATGCTAAATGATTTTTTTGCTTTGACTGGCCCGCCGCGTCAGAATATCCTTTTTGCACATGAAACATACGCGCCGCGAATTTGTTCGCGTTCTTTTTGTAGCGGGCCAGGCCGCCGTAGCTGCCAATTTTCTACCGGTTAATTTGCTGGCGGCGGTTTCTCCGCCGGAAATGGCATCAACGGGCCTGAATTTTCTTGTGTTCGGCGATTGGGGGCGCGGGGCGGAGCTGGATCAAGTCCAGGTGGCGGCACAAATGGCCAGCGCTGCCGAGCAACTGAAAGCGAAATTTGTCATTTCTGTCGGAGATAATTTCTACGAAAACGGCGTGGCTTCGGTCGAAGACCCGCAATGGCGCAAAACCTTTGAAGAGGTTTATCACGCCCCTTCACTGCAAGTCCCGTGGCATGTCATTCTTGGCAACCACGATTATCACGGCAACTGCGAAGCACAACTCGCCTACGGTAAAATCAATCCGCGCTGGAACATGCCCGCGCGATATTTTGTCCAGACTCACCGGATTGACGCCGTCACAACAGCGGACCTTTTTTACATTGATACGACGCCGATGATAAAAGGCTATTATCAAGACCCACGGCATAACACTCGCGCCAATGTGCTCACACAGGATGTTCCCGCGCAACTCGCCTGGTTGAAACAGGCGCTCTCAGCATCCCAGGCACAATGGAAAATCGTCATCGGCCATCATCCCATCTATTCCGGCAGCGGCTCTGGTGAGACGCCGGAACTGGTCGAGAGCGTGCTGCCGCTTCTGCACGAATACAAGGTCCAGGCATACTTCAATGGGCACGACCACAACCTGCAACATCTAATGGCTGGCGAGGTGAATCTTTTTGATTCAGGCGCTGGTTCGGCGGTGTCCCCGACCATTTTCAAAACCGGGCGGGCGAAATTCGCTCAGGCCTCCTCCGGCTTCATCGCCGCCACGTTGCAGTCCGACAAATTGATCGTGCGCATGATTGATAATGAGGGAAAAGCTCTTTATGTTACGGCAGTTGGCCGCGCTTAACCGCGGCACCGTGTAAATTTGCCGGACGGTCCGTAATTATGAAAAACTATTTGTGGTCGTCTCTGATTCTTCTGTTCTTTTTAATCGTGGTGGCGGGAGAAATGCGCGTTATTGGAGCACCGGCCACGGATGCGCAAACGGTCCAACAAATTGGCTCTGTATTCGTGATCGCGCTGGAAAACCATAACTTTACCCAGCCTCATCCCACTAAGGAACCGCAACAACTTCGGGGCAATCCGGCCGCGCCTTACATCAACAGCCTCATCACTCCGGGCAATTCCAATGCGGCGGAAGTTTCCTACGCCATGAGATATTACAATGCGGGCAAAGGCGTCCATCCCTCGGAATGCAGCTACGTATGGAGCGAGGCCGGTTCTGATTTTAACATCCATACCGATGCCGACCCCAATCCGGTGGACAATAATGTTTTTAATGTGCCGCATCTCACGAGGCTTATGAATGCCGCGCACATTCTCTGGAAAAGTTATCAGGAAGATTTCGAATTTGCCCGCCTGCCCACCAGCAGCGTCTCCGGCAAAACCATGATTCCAAATCTCTACAATCACGTGGCGAGGTATGCCTACGCGGTGAAACACAATCCAATGGCTTTCTTCAACGACACACGTTATCAAAATATGTATTCGCTGACCAATTTGGCACAGGATTTGGCCAATAACATGGTCGGACGTTATAACTGGATTACTCCGAATGTTTGGAATGACATGCACAGCGCCTTGAGCGAAGGCTTCGATTATCACGGCGCGCATTACACCAAGCAACAGGCAGAGGTCGCTCAAGGCGATAATTTTCTTTCCATCCTCATTCCACAAATCATGGCGTCCCGCGCTTACAAGTATAATGGCGCCATCATCATCTGGACGGATGAAACCGAAGGCGGAGACGATACCAACTACGCGCTTCCGGAAATCGTCATCTCGCCGCTGGCCAAAGGCAACGCCTATGCCAGCAGCAAAGTGATGAGCCATTCGTCCGATTTGAAAACAATGCTGGAAATCTTCGATCTGACTTTTACTTCAAATGCGGTTCCCGCAGCGGAAACCAATGCTCTTGGCGGATACAATAACGTGGCGACGGTGAACGACCTAAGCGATCTGTTTGTGAGACCTTCACCACAGGGCGAATAAAATCTGCGGTCGGTCTCGCCCCTGCCCTTTGGCGAGTTAAGTTTTCCGTTGAAAAAACTCGATCGTGCTCCGCAAATGATTTTCGAAATCTTCCGGGGCCGTGAAGCCGGCGGCTGAAAGTTTTTCCGTGGCCGCCAGGGAATGTTTCACATCTCCCAGGCGCTCGGGCCCGTGTTGGATGACGGATTGGGACCCGGCCAGCCGGCAGATTGCAGAAGCCAGGAGATTGATTGTGATTTTTTGGCCGCAGCCCACATTGAAAACTCCGTTCGTCCGGGATTGCGTGCCCATAAACATATTCGCGGCGGCAATGTCTTTTACATAAATAAAATCACGGGTCTGTTCGCCGTCGCCGTGGATCACGATGGGTTTATTTTTGAGCGCACGCTCGATGAAAATTGGCACAGCCGCCGCGTAGGCACTTTGGGGATTCTGGCGCGGGCCGAAGACGTTGAAGTAGCGGAGGCAGGCGGTTGCCAGGCGTCCTTCGGTGGTAAACATTTTACAATAATATTCGCCGTCCAGTTTGGTGATTGCGTACGGACTTTTTGGTTCTGGAATCATGGTCTCCACTTTTGGAGTCACCGGATTGTCTCCGTAAATCGCGGCGGAACTGCTGAAGACCAGCTTCTCAACTTTCGCGCGCGCCGCTTCCTCCAGAACGATCAATGTGCCGGCGGTATTGATCTCGTTGCATTCGATCGGACTCAACATGGATTCCGGAACGCTGATCATCGCGGCCAGATGAAAAACATAATCCACATTCTTCATGGCTTCGCGAACTGCGCTGCGGTCGCAAATCGAACCTTCGATGAATTCATGCTTGAGCCCGGCCAAATTGTCCTTAAAACCGGAACGTAAATTGTCCAGCACGCGCACTTCGGCGATGTCCTGCAAACATTCGACGATATGACTACCGATAAAACCCGCGCCCCCCGTGACCAACGCCCTCACAGCAGATCCTCTACCAGTTTGTTCATCTCCGATTCCTGCTTTTCAATGGATTCCACCAGCTTGAATTGAGTGCGGCAGCGGTCCAGGTTGTGGCCGTTATGGTGTATCTTGAAATAGGTATCGCCACCCAGGAAATCCACGAGGAAGCGAATACCAATCTCAAAGGTGATCAACTTTCCGGCAAAGGCCAGGAGACGCTTCTCATCCGCAGTGAGAAAATCCGCGGCCGACGCTAGATACCCGCGCACGAGAGCTTCAAACATGGGAAAGTGCATTTTGACCTTGATCAGATCGAGTTCATCCTCTTTGGTTGGGCTGGTGGTCGTGCGCACCATATCGCCGAAATCGTAAAGCGCGAGTCCGGGCATCAAGGTGTCCAGGTCCACCACGCAAATACCTTCGCCGGTCTTGTCATCGAGCATGATGTTGTTGAATTTGGTGTCGTTATGAGTGACGCGTTCCGGCAGGTTCGCCTCAATCAAACCACCCACGATGGCAGCCCTTTGCAATGCGAAATCAATTTCGCGCTTCGCCGATGCGGCGCGGTTCATCGTGTCCGCTTCTATCGCCTTTACGAGTGCGGCAAACCGCTTGGGCGTGTGATGAAAATCGGGAATGGTATCGTGCAGGCGCGGGGCGGGCAAATCCGCCAGGAGCCGTTGAAATTGCCCGTAGGCTTTGGCAGCTTCATAGGCTTGCTTGGGGGATTCCACGGCGTCATACGAGCGCGCTTTCTCAATGAAAAGATAGGCGCGCCAATAATTGCCGAGTTCGTCGTGAAAATACGCGGCTCCGTTTCGCGCACGAACCAAGGTCAGCACGCGCCGGCTGAAGTCCCGCTGGCTGGCGAGCTTCGCGGCCAGGTGCGCCGTAACTCTTTGGATGTTTTCCATCAGCAAAACCGGATTTTTAAAAATGCCGTGATTGATGCGCTGGAAAATATAACGGGTGCTGGTTCCCGCTTGGTCAAACGTCACGCAATAGGTGTCATTGATATGGCCGCTCCCGTACGGTTCGGCGGCGCGAAATTCACCGGCGATCTGAAATTGCGCGGCGACCGCGCGAACATTGTGCTTCAAATTCATGCCCACATTCTTTCCGGATATTCGCCCTGGCGGATCAGCCGCCGGATGCCTTCGACTACGAAGGGACGATCCTCCCGGTAAGTCACGCCGAACCACGCGGAATTGGTCGGCAATACTTTTACCCGCTTTTCTCCGCTGCGAATCAAATGGTTTATGACACTGGGGATATAAAATTCCGCCGCTGCATCCGTGCCGCGCGCTTCCAGAAACGCCACAAATTGTTGGCGCAATGCTTCAAAAACATCGGGGTTAAAACCCCACATGTTCATCGAGACCATCTCGCTGCCGGTTAAAACCTGAAATTCTCCGCTCCCATCTTTATAACGAATGGTCAAATCATGTTTCTCGATGCCCGTGATCTCCCGCACACTTTCGATGTGACCATCGTCCAACTGGCACACGCCGCGCGCGACGCTGCCAAATTCGGAAAGCGTGTTGCGCAAAACGAAACCGGCCATCGCGTAGTCGGGGTTGCCCGGCTGGAGATGTTCCGCCAACAAGCGGAACGATTGCGCGCCATAGAAGTCATCAGCATTGATCACGCCAAACGGTTCCTGGATCGCGGAAGCGGCCGTCAAAATGGCGTGGCCGGTGCCCCAGGGTTTTTGCCGCCCGGGCGGAGCCGTCATGCCCGAGGGCAAATCGTTCAATTCCTGGAAAACATATTTTACCGCGACGCTTTTCTCGAAACGGCCGCCCACCTTTTCCCGAAATGCTTTTTCAATGTCGCGCCGAATCACAAATACCAGTTGATCAAAGCCGGCACGAATCGCGTCGTGCACCGAATAGTCAATGATCGTCTCGCCACCGGGTCCGATGGGATCCATCTGCTTGAGGCCGCCGTAACGGTTGCCCATGCCTGCCGCCAAAATAAGTAAGGTTCGTTTAGTCATCTATCAAGGTCACTTGGTTTCCAACACCAGAACTTCAAACGGTTTCAACTGGAAGGTGTGAACGGAACCAGCACCGGCTTCAATCACGGGCTCGCTTCGCTCGTTTTTCCACGGCCGGGTGAAGCGAAAGCTTTTTGGCGCTTTTGCTGGGAGTTCAAAAATGGCGCTCAGATCAGCGTTGAAACTGGCGGGTTGATCGCTGGGATTGCGCAGAACCAAAATGCCCTTGCGATGGTTCCACGAAGCCCAACCATAAACTTCATTTTGGGCGGGATCGCCGCCGATCCAATGAGTGTCCACCAGCACATCCGCATTGGCGCGTGCCCACTTCGCGGCTTCAGCAAGATCATCCCAATTCTGCGCGTTCATCAAACGCGGTGTGATGTACATCTCCTGCAACTGCGTGCCGGTGCCGAAAAATTCCCGGACTTCATCGGCAAAATCCGCGTCACTGGTCGTGGTTAATTTGTTCGCGTTCGTCGCATAAATAATCCCGTGCAGCATGATCGAATTCAGCGGATACAACGGCCCGCGCTGGACGACGTTCTTATAGGTTTGAGTATCGCGATACGTTATCCATTGTTGACGATCCGACCCCTTGCCGGCGAAACTGTGATCGGCACCTGCCCGCCACGTCGAATCCACATACAACAGCCAAAAAGGCGACGGCCAGGTTCCGACGGTTTGACTGATGTAAATCTCGGGCCGGGCGGCGCGCAAATCCCCGATGAGTCGCAGCATTGCGTCGCCGTCGCGAGTAAGTCCATTGGCAGCGGCTTTTCCACCTGCGGACAAACCGTCGAACTTGAACTGGTTGACGCCGTACTTCTCTGCCATCTCCAAAACGATTTCATGAAAGCGCTGATAATATTTTGGCCCGGCGAGCGAGAAACCGTTGGCGTTGGTTTCGTATCCAAACTGAGTGGCAAATTTCACCCGCTGCCGCTTGGCCTCGTCATAACCGCCAAAAGGAGAGATCCAAACGCCAATGCCGGCATCGTATTTTGCCGCCTCCGCCTTCAACGGAGTAAAGCCGTCGGAAAAACCGCTGTGAAATTTCCAGAGCGATTTATTGTCGTCCCAACCGTCATCAAACAGAAACGAATTCATGCGCACATGCCGTTGCTGCACGAGTTGATGGCCGAACTGATCAATTGCGTCCAAGGCTTCGGCCTGGTCGTATTTGCGCTTGTCCCAGGCAATGTCGTACCAGGAATTATAATGAAGAAATGGGCGGTAGGGATGAGCGCGTTCCCGCTCGACGTATTGCAGGAAGCCCCGGCGAAGCTGGCCGGCTGGAACCACACCCGCGACGCAGCTTTGGGTGAGAGTCTCGCCTGCTTTTAAAACGGCGTTGCGCAGAAAAGCACAACGGACCGAGGCATTTGTCCCGACCGTGTTCCGCGCCATCGGGTGTTCATAGCCGAAGAAGAAATTATCAGCTACAACCGGCGAGCCATCCACCGTGCCGGTTACTTTTGCACCCAGAACGGTGGCATCGAACAACACGATTTCTTTCACGAGCACGTCCTTGTCCACGGCATGAAGCGATAATTCCTGGCGGACGTACGTGGAACCATCGCGCAAAATGACCCGCCACTCGGCGGAAAGATTTTTTTCGGGATCGGCAAATTTTGCGAGCAGTTGTCGGCCGCCTTCATGTTTCGCCAAGGCGGGCGATCCTGGTTCTGGTTTCAGCGATTCAATCACCGGAGGCGTGATCAGGCGGAAATCGGCGGACTTCAAAATTGTTCCGTCCCCCAGTTCAATTTCAAAACATTGATCGCCGAGCGCGAGCGATTTTCCGTTTAATTTATCGTCGAGCCGCGTGGGGCGCAGGTTTTCGTTTGCAACCGTCCCATGCCACGCGATGGATTTGTTTTCCAAATGAACTTCGCCGCCGCGCAGCCAGCCCGTGCTGATAAGCATTATGGCAAAAATGGGAGCAAATTTTTTCATGTTCTGTGTCATTGAAATAATGTCCCTGGCCACGGGAAATAGACCCAACGCCAGTGCGGAATTAATTTTGTTCGCGGAATTTTATCCAGGTCGCGACCGGCGGAAAGGAACGGCTTGGCCATTGCGATTTATTGCTAAAGACTTTGACGGGCTATTTCGGGTTCGGAATGGTTCCCGGAGTTACCCAGTTCGCATGCCAGGTCAGCGTCCATAAATTCTGCAACTTTACGGAACTGGCGTGGCCATCTACAAAAGCCACGTTGATGCCTCCGGGCAAACCCACACTGGACGTGATGGCGCGCGGCGCGCTCAAGGGCGCAATGCCGCCATGGCGCGCAATGGTGAACCGCCCCATGTCCGTGCTGCCATTACCGTTGTAGAGATCTTTTGACGGCCCCTCGGTTTCTTTCGGCCAGCCGTCAATCCACATGGCGTCGGCAAACAACGGCGTATTGGACACGTCGGGCACCCCGGATTCTCCACCGCCGAATTTCCAGCTTGAAGGCGTTCCCAAAAGATCTGCGGTTGAATAAGTGCCGGTGTATAACCAGCCATTGAAGGCGTAGCTTCCCTGATAATTGGTGGTGCTGGGAGCCCAGTGCCACATCTGATTCGCGGTGCCGTAGGTATAGGTCAGGCTCGAATCGGTGCGCGTGGTGGGAGTGGCGGCATCCGGGCACGTTCTGACGGCATCCACTTGCGAATGGTAAGCCAGTAATTCCGCCATCCACAGATTATAATTAGCGCTGTAATCGAATTGGTTCGAAAAATCTCCGACATACATGATATCGGCTAGAGACATCTGCTTGATGTTGCTGATACACTGGATGTCCTTGGCCTTCATTTTCGCGCGTGCCAACGCCGGCAAGAGCAACCCCGCCAAAATAGCGATGATGGCGATGACCACGAGAAGTTCAATCAAGGTGAAGCCATGGACACCACAACCGCGCCGCTGCCGCAAAGGGTTTTTTTTATTTTGTTTCATAGCGGAAAAAAGTGGCCGTAATTTCCGGGCCGGAAAGCGCCATCCGCGCCTCCCGGCCCCGGGAAAAGAAACCATTTATCGTTTAAGCCGGAAGAATTGGCTGCCACCAGACGATGGAATGATGTACGGGCTGGTGGCGACCACGTCCGCCCAGGATCCGCCCGAGGGTGAGGAGCTGGATTGCAACGTCGCCGCCGTATCCCAAATCAAGGCTGATTTTCCGCCCGGCACAGTCTGGATGGTCAGTTGACCCAAAGGCAAAGCCGCGACCACTACGGGCGTGGCATTGGTGTAAGTGATCACGCTGCCGTCAGCGGACGCGGTGTTGAGCGCCACAAATCCGGGAGTCTGGCCTTGCCAGAAAAAGGTGATCACATCGTTCGTGGTCGGAAAGACCGGCGTGCCGTCCGTGGGATTGAGCACGTTCTTCGAGAAGCTGAATTCGAAGTCATCTCCCGGCGCGGCTGGCGCACTCAGGAAATTGAGCGTGGCCGACAGCGAACCTTCATTGAACCCGCCGTTCTTTTCCTGATAACCGAAACCGCTTTGAATCAGCATTTCGGAACCGAGGGCCGAATAACCGGTGCTGGGGTCGTTATCGGTGTTGAAGAACATGTTGACGTAAGCCGGGAAATATCCGTTGGCGGGCGGAATGTCATGATAGAGCATGACGCGAAAGTAATAATTGTCCGCGTCGTCATACACGTAAATGTTCTGAAAATCCGCGGCGCCATCCTGGCCGCTGGGGCCACTGTAAACGGGCGTCATGCCGGACCAATCGTCGAAATTACCGTCAATGATAATTTTCGGCGACAGCGAAATCGAGCTATGCGTGGCGTTGGCGAAAAGATCATTCACCCCGTTGATCGCCAGCGAATAATTGGTGCCGATGGTCAAGGGCGCGCTCGTCGTCAGTGTAATTTGATTTGCGCCCGTGATGGCCGCGCTCGTCACACTGACTCCACCGCTCAACGCATAATTGGAAGCCACGCCCGCCGTGGTGGCATCCACCGGCTCCGAGAATTGAAGCACGATTTCTGATCCACCGGCGGTGACGTTGGTCACGGCAGCGGCAATCGTATCGCGCAAGACCGTCAGCACTGCCGTGCGGCTGTTGGTCGAGCTTGCGGGATTGCTTACGGCGACATAATAGCCGCCCGCATCCGTGAGCGAGGCGTTGGAAATGGAATAATTATCGTTGGTGGCGTCGGGAATCATGCCCGCTCCATTGTACCATTGAAACAATATCGGCGCAGAACCGGTGGCCGCCACGCTGAAAGTGACCGGGCGGCCTTGAACAATATATTGGTCGGCAGGTTGCGTCGTGTCCGTAATGCTCACCGGCGTGCTGACGACCGTCAACACCGCGGCGCGCGTGATATTCGTGCCCTCCGCATTCGACACCGTTAGCGCGTAATCGCCCGCATCCGTCCCCAGCACCAGAGGAATAGTGAAGCTCGCATTGGTGGCATTGGTGATCGCATCTCCGTCCTTCACCCATTGATAACTCAACGAACTGCCAAGCACGTCGGAAGTGAACGTCACCATTTGTCCGGCCACCACGCTTTGATCCGCCGGAAGACTGTTGTCCACAATCACGGGCGCGTATTGCGCAGCTGCCGTGAGCGACAACCCAAAAACCATGTCCGCGCTGCTGCCCGGCGCCTGATGAGTTTCCACTTCGAGAATGTTATCGCCAATCTGCAAATTGCCGGTGGAAAAACCCAGCACGGTCACGCCACCTTGGGGTGAATTGGTTCCCGTAGCCGCCGTGCCGTAAGCAACCGCCCCTGCGGGCATCCGAATCCGGCGTGTCTCAACGCCATTCACATAATAGACCGCTCCGTCACTGATATAATTCGAAGCAACCAGCGCAATATTTGCCGTTTCATAATTCCAATTAAAATGCGTGCGGAAATAATAAGTGGTGGGGCCGGAAGTCAGCGGAGTCTGAATAGCTGGATAGGAGCCCGGTGAAGAAGTATAGCCAAACAGGCCCGAGCCAGCAGCCCAGGGCGATTGGCTGTCGTCATAAGCCTGATCCAGCCAGTTCGTGCCAAGATCAGTTCCCGACGCATTTACTTGCCACGGCGTATTCTCCAAATCAACCAGCGTAAGATTATTCGTCAATTCCGCCGGCTCCGTGGCAAAAGTATAAGTGAAACCACCGGCCGGCGAAGGCAGCCATTGGTTTCCCGAGGTTTCGCCGGTTTCCAAAACCAGCGCAATGGGATTGGTGACAAACACCGAAGCGCCATTGGCCGCATAAACCGCCGAGCGGGAAATCCGCACTTCAAATTCCGTTGCCGCGACAGTGGGAGCCGCTTCCCAATCCAACCCCGTGATGGCACCCGCATTGAAAGTGCTGTTGGTTTCGCGATAAGCATTGCCGCTTTGGATCAGCATTTCCGAACCGATGCCGTTGGCACCGTAACCGATCGCAGCGTTGTCATCGGCATCAATAAAGATGTTTTGCTTGGACGTGAATGGATTGGCGGCCCGATAAAGGCTGAAACGGATATACAGATAATCATTATCGTTGGCGATGGACAGGTCCTTGAAGGAAACCACCGAATTGGTCAGGTCAACTTCAGTGTCCACCACCGGAACTCCAGTCCAGTCGCCGAAGCTGCCATCAATGGTGATATGCTTGAACGTGCCGGCAACAGCCCCGCTGCCAAACACGCAAAATGCGGACAGCATCGCGAGCGCGTAAAATGTTTTCTTTATCATAGAATTTTTTCCGGTTGGGATCGTAGCGGTTAAGGATTGGCTAATTATTTTGCAACTATGGAGCGACTCTAAGGTCGTCAACAAGTCGCGTCAAGTATAATTTATCACATGATAAATTGAGCTTTTTAACACAATCCAAGGGGTTAAATTCGCGGGAAAATGCTGCCAAACCTCGTGTCCTGTAAAGTGTTCTGACGGTTTTTTGAATTTTTATGCTTGCGCAAGCAGCGCGTGAGACAGTGCGCTTTTTAAAAAAAGTGAAAAATATTTAAGAAAATTTTTTGGAAATATCACGCCTTGTTTTGCAGCTTAAGGAAATCCTGCGCCGAGTGAAAACTTCCCCCCAAGGACGATGCCCGAACTTTCCAAATCATTCTGGAAAAAAAGCCCGGCCATTATAAGTGGCCGGGCTGCGTATCGCTCTGCGAATTCGAGAATCGTTCAGTAGCGCGCGTTCTGTCTAGTCGTACTTATTCGCCGGAGTGGGCGTTGCTGTTCCCGCTTTGATCGGCGCACCCGGTTTGTAAAGCGTCAACTCGTGAATAGACCATGAAAGGCCATCCACGGAACCGGTTTGCGTGATGCGAATGAACTTGGCTTCAGCCGGTTTGAAACCGATTTCAGTCGTGGCGCGAGTGCCGCGTCCTTCGGAAACCGGTTCGCCCCAGCTTTTTCCGTCATTCGATAATTGAACTTTGTAGTCGCGAGGATAATCGTTGCTTGAACTTCCCGCCGTGAGACGCATTCCGGTTATCAAGGTTGTTTGCGGCAATTCGATTTGATACCACATACCGGGCTTTTGCGGCGCATCCGTGGTGAATCGGGTGTTGATGTCCCCATCCAATGCCAGCGGCGCACTCGCGGAATGATCGCTCGCCGTCGCCTTCCAACCCGTGTGGCTGGTTATCACCTGGGGCACGCAGGCATCCAATTCTTCCTCTGTCCAGGGCTCCTTGTGCTCTTTGATGGCGTTGCGCACGCGATAAACATCGCTTGGCCTGACGATCGGCGCGGAATTGCCGAAGCTATTGCGCACATAGGACGCGACCGACGCCACCCACTCATCGTCGTTATTTTCCATGGGAACCATCAGCGCATCGTAAGTCTTGCCGTTCACCGGTCCCTTCAACCCTTTTAGGATCACGCTGATGATGCCATCGCTCATGTCGGTGGCGAACTTGTTTCGGGCAAAAGGCGGAGCAATCGTGGCGCCGGGCTTGCCGCCTTGCAACGGAGCGCCTTCGCCATTTTGGCCGTGGCACGCGAAGCAAAGCTCCTTGTAAATCACTTCTCCGCGCTCCAGGACTCTCCGCTCACCCGTTGACGTGACGCGATTGAACGTACGCCGGGGCTCATGGATTTGGGGACCGAGTTCCTTGACGCCTTCGGAGGGATTCGAGGCGATGATGGCCTGAATCATATTGGTCGAGTCCGGCCATTTAAGATAATTGGCCGTCAACATGACCTGAATGACGACGCTGGGATCGGGATCGTTAGTCAGCGATTTTACATCCGGCACCAGCGATTGATCGCCGCGCTTGTAAAGTGATTCACTGACGCGAATGGCCGCCGCGCGAACGTGGCCATCGGCATCCTTGAGCGCACCGCGAACCAAATCCGGTTGGGCCGCGTTCATGCCTTCCAAAGTCCAAAGCGCATCCAGTCGCGCGAGTGGATTGGAATTCTTCTGGACCATGCTAACCAATGCCGGCACGGCGCTTTTGTTATCGCGCAGAACGAGTAATTTTTGAGCGGTATCACGCCACCAGCCGTTGGGATGAGTCAGATAGGTTACCAATTTAGCCGGAGAAGCATCCAGCATGTGCGGCTGCGGACCGGGTTTGAAATCCTTGTGCCGCAACCGCCAGATGCGTCCACGTCCAACATTATTTTCGAGCCCATATTTCTGGATCTTGGGACGCAGGAAGGAACCGGGTTTGGTCCATTCCGACTCCTGAATGATGCCATGATACATGTCCACGATATAAAGAGTGCCATCGGGCGCCGTAACCACGTTGACCGGACGGAAATTGGCATCCGTCGAACGGATGAATTCCGATTTGTCATACGGGTTGATTAAATGGGTGATGCCATCTTTGACTTCAATCTTCGCGCGTCGTACCAGACGGCCTACCGGTTCGCCGAAAATCATATTACCCTTCAAATCCTCCGGCAGCCGATCTCCGCGATAGATTTCAACTCCCGCGCAGGAGGTGATATGATTCAACGTGTTATCTTCTGAACGAAAACGCGAGACGCCCCCTTGCACATCCGCCAGGCCAACCAGCGGCCACACTTGCATAAAACTTTGCGTGGGTTCGCTCGGCACTTTCAACCCGCCGTAGATGACCGGCACTTGAAAATCCTTTGGCCCCTGTTCATCACTCGCATTCACCACGAACAGCTTGCCGTAATCATCCTGCGTAATGCCCCATTGGCCGCCATTAGCCGGGGTGGTTTCTTTGAGGACATTGGTTCCATTGGCGCGAAGGCGGTAGGCATTGACGGTCTGGTAAATCCAGTTGTCCCGATCCCAAATCAAGCCGCTTTGTTGATGCTCCAGATTGCCGCCCCGTTTTCCACCGGCGTAAAAAAGTTCTTTTTTGTCCGCGACGCCAGTTCCTTTAGTATCGCGGTACAGCCAAATATCCTCGGAATCCGTTTCGTTGACCAAAACGCCGTCGTCCAATGGCAAAACCATGCGCGGCAGCAAAAGATTATCTACAAAGACCGTGTGCTTGTCGTAAACCCCGTTGTGTTTGCTGGACCAATGCATCGAAATCCGGCTGCTCTTCGCATGCTCATTGGTGCCATTGATGTCCAGCATGTAGCTTCGCATCTCCGCCACATACATGCGCCCGTTTCCGTCGAATGCCGCCGCCACTGGTTCCTGGATAATGGGATCACCGACAACCAATTCCATGCTATAGCCATCCTGCATCTTGAACGTCTTCGCTTCGTCCACGGCAGAAAGATAAGGCAGTTTGATGACCGTCGGCGTGGTGTTGGTATCCGGCGCGTCAGCCGCATGGCTGGGCTGGGCCATCAATCCGCCCAGAACTAAAATTCCCAGGGCGAACATTAACTGGCGGGGGTTTGTCACGGACATAGAGTGCTTTCTATAAAAAGCATTGCGAATGCGCAATGCGGTATCATTTTTTGGTTTATTCACAAATTTGCTTTGATTGCGTTTTATCGTGTACATGGAAAATTCGTAAAAAATTGCGAATCGTCGCATGGGCTTAAAGCTCTCTTTATTTATGAGTTCAACCGCTAAAGTTCAATCCCCGTTAACGGGGATGGCGATATGCCAAAAAATCGCAGATGCGTTTCGCCCGATTAGAAATTGAAACTGTAAATCGGAAGTGCTCCGGAGAAAACATGGAGTTCTTAATTCATTCGGGAGTGAGACTGAAGTGGTTTTGGTGAGCGCACGCGTTTCCAATACGAGGGGCAACCACGCTTCCCTCAATATCGGCTTTGCACTTAACAAAATTCAACGAATAGAAATCAGTCGCTTCCCTTTCGATGCGCAATCGTTTCAGCCAAGGCTGCCTGAGCCCGATCGTGCAGATCGCCCGACGGAAAAGCATTGACCCACTCCGTCGCAGATGAACTGTCATTCCACGCCCATTGTTTCACCACATTTACCGCGGCTTCGTCCTGGGCCGCTCCAGGAGCGATTTCGGTGCTCACAATGGCTGCGGCTTTTTGCGGATCCGACCTCGCTTCGGCATTGGCCACGCGGGCGAAGTAATCATCCCGTTCGGAACCGGCGGGCAAAGTTGCGACCCAATTTTCCAGTGGCTGCAAATCGCTATCCGCCCATTGCTGGGCCAAATTTTCCACCATGATCTGAAGCCGGGGAGCGTTGATGGGGCATTGCTCGAGAACCTGAACAGCACGAGGCGCATCCGTGGTGGCGATTGAGAAACAAACATAACTGACCATGGTGTCACGTTCCAGCGGATCGCCGGGCGCGGGCGGCAAATGGGAAGCCCACGATTGCGCATCATCCGGGCTCAGAGTAGCCCATGTCTGCGCCACGACCATCATCATGTCGGAACGCCATTGGGGCACATTCAGCGACTGCGCAAAAGCCGCCGCCGCTTTGGGGTCCATGCGCACCAGTGCCGGTACTAAATCATTGTAAACCTTGTTTTGATCGTAGGGATTGCCGGATGAAAGCAATGCCATTATCTGGTCTCGCAGCCGCTGTGGGGTAAGCTCGGTGAAATCGCCGGAAACGGCCGCCGGTTTGGCTGAGGCACTCTGGCTGTTTTCGCCCTGCATTGCCGGGCTAGTCATGGCGGAAATAACGTCTCTCTTATGCGAAGAGGAAAGCTTGAAAGACAAAAATAGCACGATGCACAAACCCAATCCGCCTGCGAGCAGAAGCTTATTTATTTTCATAATCTAAAAACATGTTTTCGCATTTCAGACTGCCCGGCCTTTTAAAGAGGCCGGGCAGCTATTCACGTTAATTTATTGAACTTTGCACGACGACACCGTGTCATTCGCATTAGGAGACAAGGTCGTAAAGTTCGGCGTATCCGAGGTCAACGTCCACGACGTCCCACTAAAGTTGTCGTCGGAATACATAATGAGAGTCCGCCCGCTGGGCACTCTCACTGACGAAGCCGAATCATTCGCACAGCCCAACGCCGCAAGTTGGGAAAGCGTGTACGTTCCCACTCCTAAAGTCTGGCTGGCGGTTCCGCCGTAGTTGATATCGGAGAAGAACATGACTCCCGTTCCAGTCTGCCAGCTGTTCCCACTCAGCGTGGTGGTAAAAGTGCCGGTCGCGCTGTTCAAGAATGCAACCTGGCCGCTGTTCAAACTCTGGACGGTGTTGGTTTTGATTGTTGCCGAACCGCGGGCGCCGGATTCGATCCAAAGCCCCGTCAATCCGGGATGATTAATGGTATTATTGTTAAAGGTATAGGTGCCATCAGACATGGTGACGCCATACTTTAACGTGCTTTTTATCGTATTTCCCGTGACGGTCGCAGTTGAGTTATCCTGAAGCCGGATGCCCGCCTCATTGTCATTATTGGTGCCACCGCCCACACAGGTGTTCCCACTGATCACCGCGTTTTGAACGATCCCGCCAATGCTCCCTTCACCGCCGAAAATGCCGCAGATGATGTCGCTTTGATAGGCATTGGTGATGAAATTGTTTTGCACGGTGGAGTTGGTGCCGCCGGCAATGCGCACGCCGTTGGCCGCATATGCTCCGGATGAGACGCAATTCAGGACTTTGGCGTTGACCATGTTTACCCGGCCACTGCCGGTGGGAATCTGGGAATTGATCGCGAATTCATCGTCGCCCGCATGATACCCCTTGCAACTCTGAATGGTCAGGTTGGCCCCCAAGCCATTGGGCCCGTCGCTGTTGTTGATGTTCAAGCCGTCGGCAAACGTATTTGTCACCACGCAATTCTGAATAGTTCCACTGGATCCGGTGGCCCACATCCCGGCGTCGGAATGTTGGATTTGAACACGCTGCATTAACCAGCCGACACCGTTCACACTAAAACCGTAGTCAGCATTCACACCTCTGGCCGTGCCGTTGCCGTCAACTCCAAGGTCTTGCACCGTGCATCGCGTCACGTGAATGGTGGTGTCGGTCGAGCCGGACTTTTGGCGATAAATGACACTGGACGTCATTCCCGCTCCGGCGATGAGAATTCCCGTCGCACTTAAAGAACCGGTGACTTTATAAGTCCCCGATGGAATCCAGACCCCCTTTCCCTGAGTTTGGGCGGCGTTGATGCAACTCTGAATGGCGGATGTGTTATCACTCGACCCCGTGCTCGCTCCATAAGTAATGATCGAGAGAGTATTCGCCGGCTGGCTTTGGGCGCTAACATTGGCGGTAGAGAGATTAAAAACGATAATTCCCGATAACAACGAAGACACACATAAACGGCTAATAATGGCTTTAATGGTTTTCATATTTATTTCGAGTAACTTGTCGGTAACATGATGACAGGCACGATTTGCAGCGTGCCTAACGATTTTGTTTAGAATTGTTGATTTAGACGGAATATTTTTGCAGCTTTATTTCTTATAGAGTTAGCTTCTTGAAGCACTTAACGGCAAAAACATTGATAGACAAAATGCTTGTGGCAATTTGAGTGATACGCAGACACGAGCTTTTTTATTGTTATACACAAACCAAAGCTGGAGGCGCTTTTGTAGAAATCTGAAGGGGACAGATTATAAGATTAGCAAGGATCTTTTGTAGTTTTCATTTTTTTGGTAGCTATTTGTTTAGAGGCATTGATGAAACGTGTTGTCTGGCACTAATTCGGAAGCTGAGAAATAAAGCGCATCGGCAGCCTGATTGCCTGGGCGTTGATGATTTCTTGGGCTTGCTGGAAGCCTAGACTATCCAACCGTTCTTGCCTACTTCCGAAAGCGGGTATTGCCCTTGCCGAAATCGGGTATACTATTTAGGCTTCCGGTCCCAGCTAACTGGCTATTGCGTTGCCTGCATTAACCCCTTTGAAGGTTCGTCTTTCTGGCTCTGTTATAGCCTTTCTGCGATACGGTCATCCCGCCAAAGCCATGCCCCGCTTATAGGTATCGTGCCCAGCCCTCAAGCCTCCGACGGCAAAATCCACCATGGGAGGCTCTTGCCTTAGTGCAACCAATGGCCGCGGTGGGGCATTGGCGGAAGCCAGTTGGTGAAAAGCGCCCCTATGAAAACTGGACATCGCCAGTGAAATTCAGTCTTTCTCCAGCTGATTCGATCGCAGACTGATGGCGGCAAGCTTTGACGCTTGCCAGTAGTTGGCAATTGCCTCGATGCGGTTGCTGACATCTAATTTCTTACAAATTTGCTTTACGTAACTTCGCACAGTTTCTTCACTGATGTTCAGCTTGACGGCAATGTTTCTGTAAACAAGGCCCGTAGCCAACAGATCAAACACCTGCTGTTCTCTAGGCGATAGATCCTCTATTCTTTTGGACAAGACGTCCAAATCGCGGCACTGTTGCAATAATGTACGGACGGCGGAAGTTTTCATGGGCGCGTCACCGTCATCGGCCTTGGAGATTGCCTGCGTTGGAAAATTATGTCCGCAAACGTCGAGTGAATTGAAAAAGCGCCGCCGCGAATGCGGCATTCACAACCAAGCTGCGCCGTCAGGCGCGCCGATTTGCCGTCTCACATGTTATTATGAGGAATTCGCTTCGGGTCGTTTGCTTCCGAAAATTTTCGGGCTAACCCACTGAGAAAGTTTAACGACACAAAGATTTTTTACTTTGGTAGGAGTGGCGGCTGGTTTTGCAATCATGAATCAGGATTCTCAAATCATCATTGGTGAACGTCACGGATGGGGTGATCCCCAGCCCTTTAGCATAACCGGGCTGCCCGGCCAAATCCGACAGCAGAGTCTCGCGCGTTTGAGCGCCATGCTGCCTGATGGATAGTTTGTTCTTATGTGCCGAGAAACCTGGTCGTCACAACAGGCAAGCTGGCTGATTCCTATAAGATTATTGAAGTGGTGAAAACCCTTCGCTTTGATGCACTGCCATTTAAACAGCAGATCCTTCTTGTTTTTTATATTTTCAGTATGGATCCAGTAAAATTCGCTCATTCATTTCAAATGCGCGAAGGGGGATCATTTTTGAAAACAAGCGCGGTACAAATTTAGCGTCCATTCAATTCACATTATTCAATCTTGCGGTTGGCTCTGGCAAATTCTCTAACGATTGGAAAAGCATGTACAACGGAAGCTTCAATGCTTTGGCCAAATTTTGAATGCTGCGTAATGAAATATTTCTCGTTCCGCGTTCAACATCGGATATGTATGTTCGATGCAGCCCGGATCGAAAAGCCAATTCCTCCTGCGAGACCCCCTGCGTTTTTCGAAAACTCCTAATCGCGAGTCCAAATTGTTTCGTTACGTCACTATCATTGACGATGGGGTTGATTAAATTATTGAAATTGTTCGTTTCCATTTGAGTATAAAAATTGGAATTCGAATTACATAACTCTCTACGCTGGGAAATGTGGCCATCTTTCAAAAAAACATCCTGATCCAATATTTTTTCGGATCGCGAAGTTCAAATTGTCCGTCAAATCCCGCATAGCGCAGAAATTTTTATGTGATAAGGTCACCGCAATCCATTAAGATAACCAAGTCGGCCCCGGAAGACCGACTTGGTTTAACCATCCCTCACCCTTTTTCCCCGTCCCCAAAAGATGATACGTATCAAAAAAACAAATCTTTCATTTGAATTAAAAAATTTGCCGAACCGGTCGCCCACCCAGCTGTTCAGCGTTCACCTTATGGTTGCCTACGTGACTTTTCGTCATTTTGCGCTCTAAACGCTTAAATTCTTTTGATTCTCGGGGATTATTTTGAAAGAATCCTGAATGTAGCCCGTATCCTTAATATGTGCCGGATGACAAATTTAAAATGAAAGCTGTCGAGAGGATCATCCCGACGCGCAAATCCTTGTTGAGCCGGCTGCGAAAGGGGCAGGACAATGAAAGCTGGAAGGCATTTTTCGATACTTATTGGAAATTGATTTACACGACTTCACTTCGAGCGGGACTCAACGACGCCGAAGCACAGGATGTCGTGCAGGAAACTGTTTTGTCGGTATTCAAGAGCATGCCGAACTTTCATTACGATCCAGAGAAAGGCTTATTTCGCGCATGGCTTCTTAAACTGACTCGCTGGCGGATTACCGACCAACTCCGAAAGAGGCAAAGGTTCATCCAGGCTACCGACTCCGACACGCGAACCACCGGCATGGGCGCTTCAGGAATTGATCAAATCGCGGACCCTGCGAGCGCCACGCTGGAAGCTGTATGGAGTGAAGAATGGGAACAAACCTTAATGGATGCGGCGATTGATCGTGTGAAAAAGAAGGTGGATCCGGAGCATTTTCAAGTTTTCGATCTTTATGTTGTAAAAAAATGGCCTGTGTTGAAGGTCGCCCGGACGCTGAAGATAAATCCAGGGAAGGTTTACCTGATCAAACATCGAATTGGTAATGCGATTAAAATTGAAATAAAAAAATTAGAATTCAGTCCAATTTAAGTAATTATGAAAAATGTCGCAGCACCGCTGAAGCACCGGGATCAGTGGGTCAATTCAAATCGAAACCGATTGGATGACTCTGACCGTGTGCCGCAAGGATATGAACGTACTGCCCGGCAGTTGCATGAAGTGAAGCGGCACATGCTGAAACGGCTTTCTTTTCTATTTAAAGAACAAGCCCAGCCTTGCTTTCCCAAGGATCTCCACAAACAATAATAAAGCCTAAACAATAATGAACACCCTCACAAAGCCCGCTATCAAAAGCCCTGAACTCTTGACTCCAGGTTTTAGCCCTCGGCCAAAGCCGGCGGCCAGAAAAAAAATGGGCCCTCAAGCAGATGATGATTCCTCTCCTTCGCCCGATCACAGCCCAATGCCTTATACTCCCAGTCCCAGCCCCAGTCCCGACAATAAATTACGCGGCAAGTAAGACGTTAAATTCGTCATAGTCATCGGTGGCTTCCTAACTTTAACTCGTTAGGGTCAGGTATTCTTTCGATCATGCAAAAGCGCAAGCTGCTTCTCAAATGCGGCCTTTCTTTGGGTGATATTGTGATGTTGACAGCGGCGGTGCGCGATCTGCACATCGCTTATCCCGGCAGCTTTTTAACTGATGTAAAAACGCCTTTTCCAACCATTTGGGAAAATAATCCTCACATCACGCCTCTTTCAACCGATGATCCCGAAGTAGAGATAATCGATTGTTCGTACCCGCTTATAAATCGGTGCAACAATACTCCGTATCATTGCCTTCACGGATTTATAGAGTTTCTTAATGAACGCTTGAATCTGGCAATCAGACCCAGCGTATTCAAGGGTGATATTTACCTTTCGGGCTTGGAAAAAAGCTGGTTTTCGCAAGTTTATGAACTGACCAACGCTAACATTCCATTTTGGATCGTTGCGGCAGGCGGAAAATATGATGTCACGATCAAATGGTGGGAGTCGGGGCGATATCAGGCTGTTGTTGACCATTTCAAGGATAAGATTCAGTTCGTCCAGGTCGGTGACCGTGGACATCATCATCCCAAATTGAGCGGCACGATTGATTTGCGCGGAAAAACCGATCTCCGACAGCTAATCCGTCTGGTTCATCATGCTCAAGGAATTCTTTGTTCCGTCACGGGGCTGATGCACTTATGTTCTGCAGTTGAAACGAAATCAAACGGAATTACAAACCGCCCTTGTGTCGTAGTCGCAGGAGGTCGTGAACCCGCGCACTGGGAGGCTTATCCTGACCACCAATTTATCCATACCAATGGCGCGCTGGCCTGCTGCCAAAATGGCGGGTGTTGGAAAGACAGGACCGTCCGGCTGAATGACGGAGACGAAAGAGATCAAAAGAACCGTTTATGTGTGGATGTCGCGGAGGGCATCGCGCGCTGCATGTCCATGATCACTCCCGCGCATGTGATCAGTCGAATTAAAACGTATTTTGATGGAGGCGTCCTGCGATATTTGAATGCCACGGAGGGTCGTGCGGCAGACGGCGGCGTTCGTGCAAGCTCCAAAAACTCCTATGACGAACAATCCTTAAATTTATCAAGTGCCGGGTTAGCTTGTGATGCTTTTATTAAACAAATACCACCCTATCCTGACATTTTCAAAGGACGCGGCATCGTGATTTGCGGAGGCGGGGCAAGGTATTTCACTAACGCTTGGGTTTGCATCAACATGCTCCGGCGCCACGGGTGCCACCTTCCGATCGAGTTGTGGTATTTAGGCGAGCGGGAATTGGATGACGAAATGAAGGCCGTCATAGAGCCCTTGAATGTTAAATGCGTTGATGCCTTTGAAATGCGAAAGAAATTTCCGATTCGACGGCTGGGCGGCTGGGAGTCGAAGGCTTACGCGATTCTCCATTCAAAATTTCAGGAGGTGATTTTTCTCGACGCGGATAACGTGCCAGTTGCCAATCCAGAATATTTATTTGATTCAAAAGAATATCAAAAGACGGGCGCAATATTCTGGCCAGACTATGACCGGCCGGCCGGCCATCAGCCAACGGTCTGGAAAAGCTGTGGCATAAGACGGCCAAAAGAACCGGAGTTTGAATCAGGACAGATCGTCGTGGACAAAAAACGCTGCTGGGAAGCTCTGTCTTTAGCCGTATGGTTCAACGCCAATTCTGATTTCTATTATCAATATATTCATGGCGATAAAGAGACGTTTCATCTCGCGTTTAGAAAATTAAAAACTCCCTATTCTCTAGTTCACATCCCGATTCACACTCTTGAAGCAACGATGTGCCAGCATGATTTTGACGGGCGACGCATCTTCCAACATCGGAACATGGATAAATGGGACTACCTGCTGATGAATCGCAAAGTTGAGGACTTCTGGTTGGAACAGGAGTGTCACGATTACATTGTCCAGCTAAGGCGCGTTTGGGATGGCGGCTGTAAGAAACTGCGTAAAATATTTCCGCGACGATCTTTTTCCATCAAGCCAAGAAAGACCGCGAGCATCGCCGCCGTGATGACCTCCTTTGGCGAAAGAAAACGTCTTAGGAAACAAACGATCAAGAATCTCCAACAAACCGATTGGGGCGATCGACCAATTCATATTCAAATTGACACCGAACGGGACCTTGATGATGCCGAGCGATACCTGCGTTGCGCTTACCTAGCATTGAAAAAAGGACTCAATTTCAAAACCGATTTCATTCTGTTGATCGCCGATGATTTGGAGTTTAACCAGCAGATCGGCTTCAATCTGGATGCGTGGGAACCACTTCAACGCCGGGAGGGCACAGTCGCCACCCTATATAATTTTCACGCGCGCGAATTAGCATTTGACGTTGCCAGGCACACGAGAATCATTGACCCCGGCGCTTTTACTCGCAGCCGCGCCTATTTGTTTTCCCGCGAGAGTGTTCGTCTTCTCCTGAACCGTTGGAAAGGTATTGAAGGAAGTATTGAAACGAAAATTTGGCACCTGACCCGCAGATTAAATCAACCGGTTTATTCTTATGCGCCTTCGCTGGCTCAACACGTGGGAACCAAAAGTATTTGCGGAAACCATTTTCACAGAGCACCGGATTTCGACGCGAATTGGGTACATCCAGATCACGGACCGGCCTAGCCGTCCGTATCACCTGCTCCAATTTTGCATTGATTGGAGGTGCTGGCTTGCTTCACCTCCACAGGTCTGGTATCCGATGGCCAATGGACACAAAAATGGCCTCGCAGCATCGGCCACCGACATCGTCGGGCGGTGGCCAATCGTCTGTCCATAAAACAAGCCACCCTCCCCCCAAAATTCCCGACCACAAATTATTGCGGTGCATTGGCCAAGGCAGCTACGGGGAGGTCTGGCTTGCCTGCAATACAATGGGCACTTTTCGAGCCGTCAAAATCGTTTACCGCGATTCCTTTAAAGACGACCGCCCATTCAAACGCGAACTCGCAGGCATAAAAAAATTCGAGCCTATATCCCGTTCTCATGAAGGGTTCGTGCATGTCCTTCATGTCGGAATGAATTCCGACGAAGGGTATTTTTATTACGTGATGGAATTAGGAGACGATCAGAAGTCCGATCAGGTGATCAATCCCGAGTTGTATTCCCCAAAAACTCTGGGAACCGTCATTTCTCAAAAAGGGAAATTACCGGCGCAGGAATGTCTTCAACTTGGAATAGCCCTCAGCTTGGCTTTGGCCGAATTACATAAGCGAGGACTTGTTCACCGCGACGTAAAGCCTTCAAACATTATTTTTGTCAACGGTGTTCCGAAATTGGCGGACATCGGATTGGTGGCGGATGCAAACGAAGCCCAGTCGTATGTTGGAACGGAAGGTTTTATTCCTCCCGAAGGCCCGGGATCGGCGCAAGCGGACGTTTTCAGCCTTGGAAAGGTTCTTTATGAAGCCTCTACCGGAAAAGATCGGCAGGACTTTCCAGAATTGCCCACGCTGTTGGAAGGTTTTGAAGATCGCGCTAAATTGCTGGAACTTAACGAAGTCATATTAACGGCCTGCAAAAACGATCTCGCCAGGCGTTATCACTCCGCATGGGACATGCACGCCGACCTGTTGGTTTTGGCAAACGGAAAATCAGTGAGACGGCTGAAAGCTTTGGAACAGCGGCTGTCTCAAATTAAACGTACGGGGATTTTTTTAGCCGTGATCGTGGCGGTCGCAGGTCTATTTTGGCTCCAAATCTCACGGACGCAAAAGATCAAAGCCGAAATGCGCCAGAAACAAATCGGCGAAAACATGGCTTACGGAAATCGCGCCGTAGAATCCGCCGACTTGCTCGGAGCCCTCCCCTATTTTGCCCAAGTCCTGCATTTAAGTGCTGGTGACCCGGAAGATGAAGCAAATCATCGACTGTTGTTCGACACGACTCTGGCGCAATGTCCTAAGCTCAATCAAATGTGGTTTCTCGGCACCGACACTCGCGACGCAGAATTCAATAAAGATGGGACCAAGGCGCTGATTTGCAGATATGCTGATGAAGACAATGATTCCGGGGGATTAAGGATTTATGATCTGCGCACCGCAGCCTTGGAGGAAAAGGAATTTAATGAAGGAGACTGGCCATCGTCCAGCTCGTGGAGCATGGACGGGAAATTCGGCGCGACGGCGTGTGAAGATAAACGTGCTTACATTTGGGATCGAAATACTCTCAAGCCGTTACAAACGCTTGTTCACCCGGGCGCTGTCATGTGCGTACGTTTCAGTCCCGACGGGTCACTGGTCGTCACCGCTTGTCAGGACGGTATCGTAAGAATATGGCAGCGTGATACCGGACGTTTGATTCGCCAACTAATTGGACATAAAGGTGTTGTGCGCTTCGCAAATTTTAGCCATGACGGACACCTGATCGTAAGTGCGGGTGAAGATCACACAGCGCACCTGTGGGACGCTACCACAGGGAGAAGTCTTGGCGAGTCGTTACCGCACGACAGTTGGGTAAATTATGCCGCGTTCAATCCGGACGATACCATCTTGATCACCGCATCTTCTGATCGTAAGGCCCGATTGTGGGACGTAGCCACCGGACGGCGGATACTCGTTGATCTAAATCATCAGGATTCAGTCGAATGTGCAGGATTTAGTCCGGACGGCCGCCTCGTGTTAACAGCAGGCCTCGACGCCACGGCCTGTATATGGCGCATGGACAGTCTGCAATCCATTACCCTGATCGCCACGTTGCGACATAGTGCCGGCATCACTCACGCGACATTCAGCCCCGATGGACATCATGTGCTCACGACCTGCACCGATGGCACCGTGCGTTTGTGGGATTTGGCCGGTAGCGCGCCGACGCCTCCTCAGACACATTTTTATCCTAGCGAGAATGGAAAATTTCTTTTTTCCGTTACAAGCAACAACGTCCAAATCTTTAATTTGGTTTCCAATCAAATTTCAACCATAGCAAACCCGTCCTCGCTACCCATAAAAAAACTCATCCCAAGCCGGGATGGGTCCGCGCTGTTAGCTTTAGCGATCGCAGAAAAAGGCGACACAAATCACAATCTGACCGTGACGGTTTACGATCCCGCGAGCGGAAGAATAATCTTTAATCACGCCTCCGAATCGGCCGCTTTCCAAGATGCTTCGACAAGCAGTGACGGTAAAACTTTCGCTCTCTTCGGAAATGAAACCTATGAAATATGGCATCATGCAACCGGCACAAATGCCGGATATTCCTCGTTTAGAGGATTGGCGACCTCCGTGGTCATAAGTCCGAATGGAGAATTGATCGCAACTCGAACCAACAAGGAATTCCGCGTATTAAATCTATCGGGGAAAATAATTTTACAGTCTCCCAGATTTCCAAGTCCAATTGATTACCTGGCCTTTAGCCCCGATAATCACTGGCTGTTGGTTTGTTGCGAAGACGGTCTAATTCATAAATGCTTCGCGCAAGTTTGGAATCTGGCATCAGGCAAGCACGGGCCAGAATTATGGCACAGCGATGGCGTTTTGTCCGGCGCATTTAGTCCTGATAGCCGGCAAGTCGCGACGGCGGGTGAAGATGGATACGCCAAGGTTTGGGACACGGTCACCGGCGTTCAAATTGCTTCCACCTTGAAACAATCGAAATCCATACAAAATGTGATTTTTAGCGAAGACGGCCGGATTATTCTCACGACTTGTGCGGATCGAAGCTTTAGATTGTGGAGCGCAAAAACGGGCGACCCACTGACCCCACCGATCTTTCAATTTCGTTTTTTGGCAAAAGCATATCTTTTGGCCCACGGCTTGAAGATTTTGACCACCGACAATTTCACCAACTCCTGGATCTGGGAGTTAGATCAAGATAAAGACTCTGTCGCAAACACAACTGACATTGCGGAACTCCTGTCAGGCGTGGGTCCTCCTCTGGGAGATGAAACGGGCTCGTCTCGCCCGTCGCTAGAGCGTTTATGGTATCAGGCTACTGCAAAATATCCAGCGATCTTCCTAACACCATTCCAAAATGTCACCGCATGGCAAAAACATCAGGCTGAAGAATGCGAAAAAAAACGGCAATGGCCCGCAGCGGCTTTTTACCTTCGACGACTGGCCTCAAACGAACCAGGGGATGTTAGCATCCAGTCACGTCTGACAATCGCGGAAACCCATCTCAACACCAAATAGCGAGCAGCAATGCCAGGCCGATGGCGTCTGCTGATCTCGGAGTTTATTTGAAAGATTTGTGTTGGCTCGCCCGTATCTATCAAATGATGGCCAAAGCGGATCGCACGAAATCAATAGAACCGAGCGCGAGGGATATCGAAAGGAATATTTCTTTGCAACCACAAGGAGGGTTGGACAGCGCAATTTCCTCAAGTTCACAACTTTTTCGAGTCATTCTTCAGAATAGAACCTCTTTGCACTATTTTCGATCAGGGAACGACTGGACAGAAAACTTTTATGATGCCTACGATTTTGGGCAACTCATTATTGCTTTGGATTTTGCCCGGACTGCAAAACTCTCCAACTTGGATATTTTGTTATGTTTTGATAATCCAAAATACGATCTCCGCTTTTGTGCATCGTTATGAAAAGCTTCGGCGTCAGAAGTACTCATTCACAAGAAATGATTAATTATGTTCCGCGGTGCCGCTTTGAATGCCTGAAAAATGTTGTGTGAGTGGACAGACATTCGACAGGCAATATGGTGGGTCTTTATGTTGCACCCAATATTAAAATGTTTCATCATTTCTAACTCAAAAAATTTCAATTTTCGCCGCTTCTCCGATCATCTCTGTGTCGCCCAGGCTCGTAATACGTTGACGCCGAATCTCATATGGCCGCTGAAGTCGTTCGGCAACATGTGCAACAATTGAGCCATCCGGCCGCTTGTACAACCTTGTTGCGAGCAATGGACCAACAAATCTTCCGGGATGCAAACGCGGGCGAGACGACTTGCGCGCTCGCGGTTGTCGCCAACAATCAGATTTTTGGTGCCAGTGTCGGCGATTCGGGAGTCTGGATAATTGATTCAACAACTGTTGTTGACCTGACCCACCGGCAGGCTCGAAAGCCATTTATCGGCTCTGGAAATGCTTGGCCGTTGGAGTACATCCACCACCGTGTCAAAGGAGAAAAGCTGCTTCTGGCCACGGATGGACTCCTTAAATACTCCTCGGCGGAACGCATCGCCACGGTTTGTCGCGAGGGTGATAATGAAACCTGTGCAGTTCGATTGATCGAACTCGTACGGTATGCATCCGGCGCATTGCCAGACGACGTAACAGTCATTCTTGCCACGCTTTGAAGGACGTAATAACGGCGAGTTAAAATGACAACATCCGTCCGCATCTCTGATTTGCAAGAACGTTTCACCGGCTTGTTGCTGGGCACTGCGGTTGGCGATGCTTTGGGGTTGCCTGCGGAAAATCTTTCTGCGGAGCAAGCACGCAGGCGATGGAATGGTGAGTGGAAAATGCGTTTTGTTTTCGGCAAGGGAATGGTCAGCGATGACACCGAACACACATTGGCGGTTGCACAAGCTTTGCTTGCCCATTCCGATGACTCCGCCGCATTTCAACGCGCACTAGCTTGGAAACTTCGTTGGTGGTTTGCTGGTCTGCCGGGCGGTGTTGGCCTGGCTACCGCAAGAGCCTGCATCAAATTATGGGTTGGATTTCCAACTAGCAGAAGCGCTGTTGTCTCGGCTGGCAGTGGCCCGGCAATGCGCAGTGCTATCATTGGGGCATACTTCGCTGGAAACCCGGAAAAGCGGAAGAAATTCGTGCTGGCTTCATCACGATTGACTCACCGAAGCTGGCAGGCGGAAACCGCAGCACTGGCGGTCGCTGAATCCGTTGCGTTGGCAATTACCAATTCTGAACAAGACACCTCACAAATTCTCACCACTCTTGGCGCGCTTTCCTTGGAATCGGAATGGCAGAAAATCATGCTCACAATCAAAAATTCGCTTGCCGCTGGTCATTCCGTGCCAGATTTTGTGGACAGTCTGAAACTGAAACGCGGTGTGACGGGTTATTCACTGCACGTTGTCCCCGTCGCGCTCTACGCGTGGTTACACCAACCAAATAATTTCCGCGCAGCGCTGACCTCTGCTTTAGACTGTGGCGGAGATACAGACACCGTTGGTGCGATTTTGGGGGCACTGTCCGGCATTGCGGTTGGTAAATCAGGAATCCCCGTTGAATGGATTGACAATATTTGGGAATGGCCGCGATCAGTGCTGTTCATGGAAAAGGTTGCCGCAAGGTTGGCCACGCAAAATCTTACGGATCATCCGGCCGGCTCCGTGAGTTATTTCTGGCCAGCGGTCATTTTCCGCAACATTTTTTTTCTTGGTGTCGTGCTGGTTCACGGATTTAGGCGGCTTGCCCCGCCATATTAACAAATCCGGTGTTTTGACTGCGTGCCAAGGCTCAGACTCGATGCGTGGGAACGCTGAACATATTCTTAAAGAGAGCTACGCGTTTTTGCGGTCACTGAGACGAGCGTGTCTCGCCCTCTGATTGGATTGCTTACATCTGCCGACCGATTTGCCAGAATTTCCCCGCCGCGACACCAAAACGCCTTCACTATGCGTTTCAGCGTTCTCGTGTCGCGCCCCCGGTGCGCCCCGACCAGCCCGAATTCCGCGCAGGCTCCCCGCCACCCCTCGTCCTTCGCTGCATTCGGGCTGGTCCGCGCTTTCATCCGTGCAAACGCACGAGTTCGCTATACGCTGCGAATCTTGGGGCCGAGTGACAGCCCCGGTTCGCCAATGCGAACAAATGGCCTGTCGGCTTCGTGAAATGGCCGCTGCCATTGTACCGCTCCGCTGCGCTTGTCAACGTATTGCTCGAACGGCTCCGCCGCGCCATTGCGCCCTGCGGGTTCTGCGCTCCACCTTGACAATGCTCGCTACGCAGGGAGCGGCGCTTAGGATTTCACGAAGCACACCTTAAGCCTTCGGCTTGCGGGCCGGGTGAAAGACAATGGTTCGATAGGGACAAACAATAGCCACCGAGCGCACCGTCAGTAATCCTTGGTCATGCGGCCCCTTTCAAACTGTCATCGGAATCCTTGATGACAAAGCGGGCGCGCAGCCGGGCGACTTCGCTGGCCAGGCCGGCGAGCTTCACCGATTTCAACACTTCGTTAAAATCCTTGTAGGCCGCCGGGGCCTCGTCCTTGGGATAGCTGCGGCAGTTGGTGAGGATGTCGTTCGCCACGAATTCATCATCAACGGTCTTTTGGTCGAGTTCACGGATGGCAGCTTTCCGACCTTTGGCGCGGCCCGCGCCGTGGTTCACGCTGTAACAGCTTTTGTCGGCTCCAACATCGGCCACCATCACGCTTGAACCAGCGGTCGGATTTCCGGGCAGCAAAATCGGATGGCCTGTCTCGTAATACGGCGTGCCTTTGAGCGAGAAATGATTGGCCGGGAATGCGCGGGTTGCCCCCTTGCGATGCACCCAGCATTCCTGATTATTCACGATCTCGCGACGCGCGATGTTTTGGCTGATGAAATAAACGAGCGAGCCGCGCGTACCAGGAATCACTTCCTGAAACGCCTCCAACACCAGCGCATTGATCAGCATGTGGTTCACGGTCGCAAAATTCGCGCCCAGGGACATGTCATCGATATAATCGTTGGCCTCCTGTGTGCCAAGCGGTGCATAGACGAGTTCACGGTCCTCGCCCGGCAAAGGAATGCTCCATGCGGCAAACTTGTTTTGCAGCGTGTGGAACTGATCATTTGCGAGTTGATAACCAAAACCGCGCGAGCCGCAGTGTGAAAGAAACGCAACACAACCATCGCGCAAACCGAAGACTTCGGCTGCACGGCGGGCGCGGTCGTTGTCACCAATCTGAACGGCTTCACATTCACCGAAGTGATTGCCACCACCATAAGAACCGAGTTGGCGGATCTTGTCCTCGAACTTTGGGAATCGGCCCGCACTGATCAACAAATCGAGTCGCGTAGCGAGGTCGTCGCGCTGGTTGCTGTGCCCGAGATGAAAAGCGTCTTCGCAGCGTTGCGCCCATTCCGGTGGAATGCCGAGGTCGCGACAGACGCCTTCCGAAGCGCCTTCGACGGCCACGCGACGGCCCACTTCACCGTTCACACTGCGGCTTTTCTTGACGTTACGTTGACCTTTGCCGGCGCCGGTTGGGGTGCGTTCGACAATTGCATTGATGAGGGCGCGACGGACAGTTTTGTCCGCTACTGCGTCGACAGGCAAATCGAGTTGGAGCAGACTCATGGAGCATTTGATGTCCACCCCGACCGGGCCAGGATAAATATGGCTAGGCGAAACCAAAACGCAGCCCACGGGCGCACCGTAACCCGCGTGCGCGTCGGGATTGAGCACGAGATCCGTCACTCCTGGACCGCCTCGTGAATTGAGCGCCTGCTCGATGCACTTGGCATCAAATGCGTCACGAATCGCCGCCGTGCCGGGCGATTTTTTTAGGGACGCACCAGGCGAGGATCGTCTCTTGCGCTCTTATCCGTTACGAATTCAGGCACATTTTTTCAGAGGGAATCCCTGACCCTGCCCTCTGTTCTCCGTCACCCGATTTTTTTAAGCAACCGCTGCCGTAAGCGGGACAATTTTCTGTTGATACTCTTCCAATGTTGGTACGATCACATGCGCGTTCTTAGCGTAAGCGCGATGAACTGCTTTGGTATGACCAAGTGCGGCTTGTGCAAACCGTTCCGGCATTCCGGCAACCCGCGCTCGTTCGGCCCAAGCATAACGGTATGAGTGCAACGTCACTCCTTCAATTTTAACAAGCTTACAACGGCGGTAAAATTCGGCTGACCGGTCATTGTTGCTCGTCACTGAGATTTTCGGAAGAGCGGGCCACTTGACGGAAGCTGTTTGAGGATAGTTGCAAGCGTTTTACTTATTGCAAGCTGAGCCTGTTCGCCCGTTTTCATCCGAAAATAGGTCAGAACGCGAGTCTGCCAGTCAATATTTCTGCCGTGAGGACTGCGGCATCGCTTTGCGCCGAACCAATTTCCCAAAGTAATTGGTAATACAAATTCCGTTCGGGATTTTTTTCGGCGTTCAAAATGTTCTGGTGCTCTGCCAATGTGATACCGCGCTTGGATTTAAAACGCAGCTTGGGCCACAACTTCGGTGCCAAAATCGGATGCGAAAGCCATCCAAGGCCAACAGCGAGATTGTGCAACCGCTTTAGATAGTGAGCAACCGACACTTTGCCGACATTCAGGATGGTCAGAAAATCCTCGGCGGTGGTGTCTATCAATTTGACGCGCCGAAGCTGATTGAATGCCTGGCACTTCATCGCGCGAGCGCAACGGCGTCGCGTTGAGTCCTTGCCGTGTGCTTGCATTTGTTCCATGACAGTTTGCCATGTGCGGACGGTTAGCAACGAGTCCTGCACCGTCAGACAGGTCTTGAGCATGATCTGATTGAAACTGACATCCGCCGTGCTCTGGCGTTTGACCTCAAGCAGTCGCAATGCGACCTGCTCGTCTTTGGTTTTCAAAGATTGCTGTTTGCCAGTGCGGGAGTCTTGGATGCAATAAACCTCCCCGCGCAAATAAAGGTAGAACCGTTGCTTCATAGTTTTATGATGCAAGGGGAACGAAGAATACCGTTAGGGTATTGCGGGCGCGTACTGTCAAGATTCTGCCGGAATTGTGCGGGATGCTGAATGTGCCCGCGATTCTTCTGACAGTTCTTCTGACAAAAAGCGCTTTTTTGCACCTGCCTTGTGGAACCGCTGTTGAAAATCAACAGCTTAGTGGATGGCTCCAAAGGTAGGACTCGAACCTACAACCGATCGGTTAACAGCCGATTGCTCTACCATTGAGCTACTTTGGATCCCAAACGGACATGAACTTTACGTTTGCCCCGCCTGAACGTCAACAGATTTTAGCCCATCTCATCCGCGCTGGCAATCGGGACAATAAAACGTGCTCCGCGCGGCTTGTACGATTCGCCGGATCGGAGTGGCGCATTTCACGCACGGTTGATTGTGACGGTCATATACCAAAAGCCGTTCAGTCGAAAATTCCGAGTCGGCTGCCGCGCGTCCGTAATAAAAAACACCGTCCCGTCCTTCGGTGCCGGAAAAATCCAACGGCAACGTGCTACCGTAACGAATCGCTTTTTGCAGGACGGCGCGAATGGATTGGCGAAGTTTTTTAATTTGCGCCGTTGTCAATTTTTTTACGGGCAATTTCGGAGAAATGCCGGCGCGAAAAAGCGCTTCGCTCGCGTAGATATTCCCGACACCCGCCACGACGCTTTGGTCCAGCAATTTTACCTTGATCGCCTGAGTGGAATTTTTTAACGCGTCCGCAAAATATTTATCGGTGAAATAACGGTCGAGTGGTTCGGGGCCAAGTTTTGCCGGGCCGCTTTGATCCAGGGTGAGTCGGCCAAAGTAACGGGTGTCTTCGTAAATAAATTGGTGCGGCCCGAGGCCGAGCACGACGGCGGCGTGTTTGGGTGGCGTCACGCCCTTGGGCAAAAGATAAAAGCGTCCGGTCATGCCGAAGTGGCCGACCAGTGTGAGCGGGGATTTGTGGCCACGCTGGCGAAGGGTGAATAGAATATATTTTCCGCGCCGCGCGAGTTTTAAAAATGTGGCGCCGATCAATGCATGGGCCAATTCCTTTTCCGTCGTCGGCGCGATCACCCTTGGACGGCGCACCTGCACGCCGCGAATTTTTTTGCCCTCTAGGAGCGGAGCGAGGTAGCGGACCAACGTCTCGACTTCAGGAAGTTCTGGCATGGAAATATTCTCGGCGGACGATGGCGTCTCGGCAAATTATTTTCTTACAACAGCCGCTTGCACATCGCGCTCGAATTTCAAGACGTAACGAGCGTGCCGATTTTTTCGCCCATGACGAGGCGGCGCATGTTATGTGGCCGGAAGAAATCAAAAACGACGATGGGCATTTTATTATCCATGCACAACGAAAACGCCGTGGAGTCCATTACCTTGAGCTGCTCCTGGAGCGCTTGCAAATAGGTGATCTGCACGTAACGCTTGGCGTTCGGATTTTTCTTCGGATCGCAGTCGTAAATGCCGTCCACTTTGGTGGCTTTGAGAATCACTTCGGCGCCGATTTCATTCGCGCGCAACGCGGCGGCGGTATCGGTCGAAAAATATGGGTTGCCGGTGCCGCCGCCAAAAATAACCACGCGTCCCTTTTCGAGATGGCGCACGGCGCGGCGGCGAATGAATGTCTCGGCGACTTGTGCCATCGTGATCGCCGTTTGCACGCGCGTGGCGACGCCCAATTTTTCCAGCGCATCCTGAAGCGCGAGCGAATTGATGACGGTGGCAAGCATGCCCATGTAATCACCGGTGGCGCGTTCGATGCCGCGCTCGCTGCCCGCCAGTCCGCGAAAAATATTTCCGCCGCCGATGACCACCACCACCTCGACGCCCAACTCGCGCACCTCGCCGATTTGCTGCGCCATATCGAGCACCGCTTCGGGAGAAATACCCACGCCAGACGCGCCGCCCAAAGCTTCACCACTGAGTTTGAGCAAGATCCGACGATACCGAGCTTTGCTGGTTTTTTTCATTTTAAAATCGAAGCATCAACAATTCACCGTGGTTGTACCAACCGGCGGCGGGCGCGTCAACTGCGGCAACCGCTTCGCTCGAAAGCAACCGTTATAATCCACCGCGTTCGATTCGTTATTGCAACCGGCGCGGCATTCCGAAATATTTTTATAGATTGAACCGATTTAGACCACGAAACATGAGGCACACCCCCGCCATTTTTTTATCGTTCGCTTTGTCGCTCTTCGTGACGACGACCGCGTTCGCCAATGACGCAGACAAACTTATGGCGGACGGAAGCGCTAAATTCGCGCACGGCGATTTCACAAACGCGATCGCGGATTTTTCTGAAGCCATTAAACTCGAGCCTAAAAACGCCAACGCCCATCTTGATCGCGCTATTGCTCGGCAAAACATTGGCGACATCAAAGGCGCTATCGCGGACTATTCCACGGTAATTGAATTCAAACCGAAGAACGCCGATGTCTATTTCAATCGCGGCCAGTTGCACGCGCATGCGGGCGAGCACAACGAAGCGATTGCCGATTTTTCCCGGGTAATTGAACTCAGTCCCAAAATGCTGGACGCCTATCGCAATCGCGCGCTGGAAGAGACACAACAACACGACTGGACCGGAGCCCTCGCCGACGAGACAAAACTTATCCAACTTCAACCCCACGAAGCCGCGGCTTTCTACGGCCGCGCCGCCGTCTATGAATTGCAAGGCGCGATGGACGATGCCATCGCCGACTACACGCGCGCGATCAATCTGCAACCCACAGCGATGACCTATCAACTGCGCGCGAACGCCAAACAGATCAAAGGAGATTTTGACGGTGCGCTGGCTGATTTAGATGAGGCCATAAAAAAGGAACCCATCAACCCCGCCGCCTTCGTTGCTCGCGGCCATTTGAAAGAAACGCGTAACGACTGGAAAGGCGCCATCGCAGATTTCAAAACCGCGATTGATTTGAAACCCGATTACGCGCCCGCGTATGGCGATCTTGGCCTCATGCTTCACGCCGTCGGCGATCTTCAAGCTGCGCTGAATTGCTTGAACAAGGCCATTCAAATTAATCCGCGAAACACACTCGCGTATGCCCGCCGTGGCTGCGTTTACTACAGCGGCCATGCATTCACAAATGCGCTCACGGATTTCCGAATCGTCGCACAGTTGCAGCCCAACTGGGATTTCGGCCATTTTTATATCTGGATGGCGCGCACCCGCCTCGGCGAAGGAAAAGCCGCCCAACTCGAACTCAATACCTATTTCAAATATCGCAAAGGCGACACCAACGATTGGAATTCCAAGATCGGCGGCTTCCTCGTCGGTCGCATCAGTGAATCCGATTTCCTTCAAGCCGCGAAAAATCCGGATTCCAAGACTCAATCCTGGCAAATGTGTTCCGCCAATTTTTTTGCCGGTTGCAAACGCCTTTATACGAAAGACCAAATGCTCGCGCTGACTTACTTCAAAAAGGCCAGCGCCGCGACCACGGAACCCGATCCCGAACGCGCTATGTCCATGACCGAAATCAAGTTTCTGGAAGCGCCGTAAATTATGACGAAACATTTCCTGCTCTATCTGGTGTTCGCAATCACACTAGCCACGACGCGTCCCGGCCTTTGCGATTCGGCGGATGACTACGCGCGCGATGCTCATTTGAAAACCAAAGCGGGCGACTGGAAAGGGAGCATTGGCGATTACGATAAAGCCATTGAACTAAAACCCAATTCAGCGCAGTTCTACAACCTTCGCGGTTTGTCCAAACAAACGGTAAATGACTATCCCGGCGCGATGGCTGATTTCAACAAAGCCATTGAGCTTAAACCCAATTATGCTGATGCGTTTGCCAATCGCGCGTCGCTCAAAGACCGCAATGGCGACTACCCGGGCGCGATGAATGACCTTGATGAAGCTATAAAGATAGATCCAACTTTTTATTATTCGTATATCGTCCGAGGCAGGTTGAAAAGCGATAAGAAAGATTACGATGGAGCCATCGCTGACGAAACCAAAGTGCTTGAAATCCGAACAAATTATTATGGCGCATATTCGGCGCGCGGTTATGCGAAAATGAAAAAAAACGATTTGATCGGGGCGATTTCGGATTTTAATCAAAGCCTCGAATACCAGCCCAACTCGCCGAATGTTTATAATCTTTTGGGCCTGACAAAAACGAAAATGCGGGACTTTGACGGAGCGATTGCGGACTTTACCGAAGCGATCCAACTCAAGCCCGAATCTGAACTTGGTTATGTGGATCGTGGCATCGCCGAAGCTGCCAAAGATGATTGGGACAGCGCTATAACGGACTACAATCAGGCAATCGAACTCAACCCCACCTCCCCTTTCGTATCCGGGACTTATGAATTGCTCGGACGGGCAAAGCTAGCCAAGCAGGATTTTCAAGGCGCACTTGAAGCTCTTAATAAATCCATCGAACTGAATTCAACAAACCTGATTGCCCGCGCAGAGGCTTTGTATTATCGAGCCAATGCCCGCATTGCCTTGCACGACACCAATAACGCGATGGAAGATTTCAACCTGGCCATTTCACTCGACCCAACCAATCCTGCACTCTACGTCAATCGCGGCGTGGCAAAGAAGAAGCAAAGGGATTGGAATGGAGCTATCGAAGACGAAAACAAAGCCATCGCTCTCAATCCGAAAGATCACTTTGCTTACTATAACCGTGCGGATGCGAAGTACGGCAAAAGAGATTGGGACGGAGCGATAAAAGACCTGGATAAAACGCTCGAACTTTCGCCAACCAATTTCACCGCTTACGGCTCACGCGCAATAGCGAAACAATATAAACGGGATTGGGATGGCGCCCTTTCCGATTATAATAAAGCGATTGAACTCTATCCAAAACAAGCCACGTATTTCGTCAATCGCGGATTGGTCAAATACCGGCTCAAAGACCTTGAAGGCGCGCTCGAAGATGAGAATGAAGCCATTCAACTCGGTGCCAGCAATGGCTCACCGTATAGAATCCGCGGTTCCATCAAGAAGGCTGCGGGAAATCCCATCGGCGCTATCAATGATTATAACAAGGCGATCGAAGTCAATCCCACAAACTCGTTTTTGTGGCACTACCTCGGCTGCGTCTATTACGATCAGCATGATTTCACCAATGCGTTAAGCGCCTTTAAAAAAGAAATCGAACTCAAACCCGATTCAAGCTATCCGCGCTTTCGCGTGTGGCTCATTCGCACGCGCACAGGTGAAGGCGATGCAGCCACGATAGAACTAAAAACGGCGCTCGCTGATGGCCTGGTCGGCAAAACCAATGTATGGGAAAAGAAAGTTGGCAATTTCCTGGCCGGGCAACTGAGCGAAGATGACCTGCTCGCCGCGACAAAAGATGCAGACGCAAAAATAGAAAGCGAGCGACTCGGTGAAGCTTATTTTTACGCCGGTTCAAAGCATTTACTCGCCGGCGAAAAAAGCACCGCTATCGAAGAATTCCAAAAATGCCTTGCCACCAAACGGGACGACATTCTGGAATACCCCAGCGCCGAAGCCGAACTAAAATTTATCAAAGAACCTTCGCAATAAAAAAGCGTCCCTCACAGGACGCCTTTTCATAAAAAATTACCGGACGCCTTACGCCGCCGGAGCAACCGCTTCCGCTTCCGATTCACCAATTTGAAAACGCACGAAACGGCGGATCGTTATCTCGTCACCCAACTGCTTGGCCACCGAGCCGAGATGTTCCTTCACCGTCACTTCGGAATTGCGTTTCACGAAGCCCTGATCGAGCAGGCAGTAACCCTGGAAAAATTTCTTGTCCAGCTTGCCTTCAACAATCTTGGCGATCGCCTGCGCCGGCTTGCCCTCCAGTTTCTTCATGTCATCGCTCGCCAGGATGATTTCTTTTTCCTTCGCGATCACCGCCGGGTCCACTTCCTCGCGTGAAACCACGTACGGATGCCCCGCCGCGATCTGCAAAGTGATGTCGCGAACCAACTGCTTGAAATCCTCGCTGCCGGTCGTCGCTTCCTTGCCCGCGCCGACTTCCACCAGCACGCCGACTTTCGCGCCCGGATGAATGTAAGCCGCGACCAATCCGTTGCCGCTCACTTCGAGGCGATGGAAACGCGAGATCTGGATGTTCTCACCGATCTTGGCGACCTGCGCCGTGCGCATCGCTTCGAGGTCCGCCTTCGGATTCGCGAGCAGCGTGCTCGCAACCTCATTACAAAACGCGACGAAGCCTTCATTGCGCGCCACAAAATCCGTTTCGCAATTCACTTCGACCAGGATGCCCGCTTTCGCGCCCGGCTGAATCGTCGTGGCGATCACGCCTTCGTTCGCCGCGCGCGACGCCTTCTTCGCCGCTGATGCCGCGCCTTTTTTGCGCAGAATATCCACGGCCTTGTCCATGTCGCCGGCGGCTTCGGTCAAAGCCTTCTTGCAATCCATCAAACCGGCATTCGTCATTTCGCGTAACTTGCCGACAGCAGCGGCGGTAATCTCAGCCATATATTATAAGTAGGTTAACGAGTTGAAAATTGGGGGTGAAAAGCAGAACGCGGCGCGCCATTTCGGGCCCGCCGCGTTCCGTTGGAAATTAAGCCTGGAGCGTGGCGATCTGCTCGGCGGTCGCGGGCGCGGCTTCCGGTGCGGGAGCGGCCGGCGCTGCCGGGGCTTCCACTTCTTCAGCCGTCTTGCGGCGCGCGTACTTCGCTTCGTATTCCGCGTGCGCCTGCGTGATCACCTGGCCAACCGTGCTCAGGATGACGCGCACCGAACGGATCGCGTCGTCGTTGCCTGCGATTGGGAAAGTCACCAAGTCCGGATCACAATTCGTGTCCACGATCGCGACGACCGGGATGTTCAAACGGCGCGCTTCGGCGACCGCGTTGTGTTCGCGCTTGATGTCCACCACGAACATGAACGCCGGATACTTGTCCATCGCGCGAATGCCGTCAAAATACTTGAACTGGCGCGCGGCCTCGCGGCGCAACATGGATTGCTCCTGCTTGACATAATTATTGATCGAGCCGTCCGTCTCCATCTTCTCGATTTGCTTGAGCCGGGCGATGGAGCGCTTGACCGTCTGAAAATTCGTGAGCGTGCCGCCGAGCCAGCGTTCCGTCACATAAAATTGTCCGCATTCCTTTGCGGTTTCCTTCACCGCCTGCTGGGCCTGCTTCTTGGTGCCGACGAACAGGACGCGGCCGCCTTTGCTGACCGTGCTCTGCATGAAATCACACGCCGCCTGCAAACCCGCGAGGGTCTTGCTCAAGTCAATGATGTGAATGCCATTGCGCGCGTCGAAGATGAAAGGCTTCATCTTGGGGTTCCAACGCTTCGTCTGATGTCCGAAATGGACGCCTGATTCCAACAATTCTTTTACGCCGATACTAATCATTTTTCCTTTGGTTAAAAGCCCGCCAACTGGCGAACCATTCCGCGGAACACGGAATTATCTTTAGTGTTATTTTGGCCACCCGCACCCACAAGGCACAGGCAATTTAAGGCCGTTTCCTCCCGCAAAACCAGCTAAACGCCAATCCCACGTGAAGGGCCGAGAAATCTAGCAAAACCTCCACTAGTAGCAACCTTTATTTTCGCGGGATTTGCCCGCAACCTCTTTCAATAAATTTTTACCTCATTTAAGCGAACCTATCCGGGCTGAGGCGAGCTTATCCGAACTTATCCGAACCATCGTCCGCTTCCGCCCGCTTTTAACCCGCCCAAATGGCGTTTTTTATCCACTTTGCAATCTGTCCTATCCGTCCTATTGAAAAGAACTATCCCCACCATGCCACGTTCTCCCAGTACAGTCCACCCTTCCATAGGTTACAAATGCTCCCCCAAACGGGAGGGCGAGCGTACTCGCGAGCCCCATTCAAACTCCAACCACTTCATCCCAAACCCTTTACAACCGCGCCAGCAGCGACGGAATACGGTTGGCATTAAACCAATATTGATCGGCCATTTTGAGCAGATGCACCAACTCTTCAGTTTTGCTCGGCTTCACCAAATAAGAGTTCGCGCCCCCTTCGTAGCAAGCCCGAATATCTTTATCCGCCTCGGAAGAAGTCAGAATCACGATAACCATCGTCGCCAGCGCGCGTTGGGAACGAACCCATTGCAAGACCTCCACTCCGCTCATCTTGGGCAATTTCAAATCCAGAAACACCAGGCTCGGACGTTGATTCACCTCGCCAGCCTCCAGGCAGCTTTTCGCCTGCAAGCCGTCGCCCGCAATGATTATCGGACGCTCAATGCCCGCTTTTTTTGCCGCCAGTTTAAAAAAGAAAACATCGTTCTCATCGTCCTCGACCAAAAGAATGGGACTCATACAGGTTTGTCACCAGGCTTTTTAGCAGCTTTAAGCTGTATCCAAAAACGGCTCCCCTGACCGGGCACGGATTCCAATCCGACCTGCCCCCCCATTTTTTCCGCCGCTTTGCGCACAATGGCCAGCCCAATGCCCGACCCCTCGTAAAGTCCTGGACGGTTCAAATACTGAAACATTCTAAAAATCTTTTCGTAATTCGCTGGCTCGATGCCGATGCCGTTGTCTTCAATCCAAAAACGGACGGAATCGCCAATCTTGACCGCCTCTGCGTAAATCCGAATCTTCGCCTTGACTCCCGTACGGACAAATTTGACCGCGTTCCCCAGCAGGTTCGCAAATATTTGCGTGAGCGCCACGTCGTTGCCGATCACCACCGGGAGAGGCTGCTCCACCTGCACTTCCACATCGGGCTTTTGCAGGTTCGGATACGAATTCAAAATCTCCGGAACCAGCGCCGCCAGGTCCACCGGTTCCAGCAGCAGTTCCTGTCTCGCCATGCGATTATAATTCAACACCTCGCGGATCAGGCGGTCCAGCCGGTCGGACGATGTCTGGATACGGCCCAAATACTTCCGGGCGTCTTCGTCCAACTGCGCCGCATGCTCTTCCAAAATCAACGCCGCAAAACCCTGCATCGCCCGCAGCGGCGCCCGCATGTCGTGGGCTACCGTGTACGAAAACGCCTCCAACTCCTCCACGCTGTCCGTCAATTCCACCGTGCGTTCCGAAATTTTTTCCTCCAGCGTCCGGTTCGCCAGTTCCAATTTGTCTTTCGTCTCCAGCAGCGTTTTTTCATTCGCCTTGCGCTCGGTGATATTGACGAATGTCAGCACAATTCCCCCGATGCGATCTTCCGCCGTCCGATACGGCAGCAACCGCGCCAGAAACCAGTTGCCCCCCTGTTCTTTCACTTCCCGCTCGATCGGCACCAGCCGCGCCAGCACCTGCTTCGCGTCTTCGGAAAGCGCCGGATAATCCAGCCGATGCGTCAGATCGGTCAACGGACGCCCGGCATCCGTCGGGATCAATTTAAAAATATCCACCGCCGCGGGAGTAAAACGGGTGATATGCAAGTCGCGATCCAGAAAAATCGTCGCAATCGCCGTCGAGGCCATCAGGTTATTGAGATCGCTGTTCGCATGGGCCAGATCCTCCACGCTGCTTTTCATTTCCTGGTTCACCGTGATCAATTCTTCATTCACGGACTCCAGCTCTTCCCGGCTCGTCTCCAATTCCTCCGTCGCCGAGTGCAATTCTTCGTTCATCGCCTGCAGTTCTTCATTGCTGGCCTTGAGTTCCTCGGTGGACGCTTCGTACTGCTCGACGGTGTCCCGCAAATGCGTCTTCATCTCTTCCAATTCCCGTTCCAGCGCACTGGCAATGGAATCACCCGGGTAGCCCGAAGCTTCCTTCCGCGTCTGCGGTTGCGCCGGTTCGCGGCTTTCAAACACCACGAGCAAAAATTCTGGCGCGATATGCTGCGCCATTGAGACGCGGATGGTGACCAGCCAGGAATGGCCCCCCACCTCCAGTGGAACATCGAGCGCTTCCGCAGTGTCTTTGGATTGCATCGCCCGATACAAAGCCGCCCGCAATTCAATCCGCAACATCGGATGGATCACTTGTAGCAGATTGCGGCTCGGCTCTCCGCCCGTAAATTGCAGAAACCGGTTCGCATGCTCGGAGAGATGCCTGATTTCATATTCCTGATTGACGATCAGCGAAGGGGGCGCCAGGTTTTCCAGCAGTTTATAATGCAGCTCACTCCACGAATGCGTGCGCTTTTCTCCTGCGGGCCCTTCCGATTCGGAAGCCGGCTTTTCCGCCATGGCGCCGCCCGTCACGATTTGCGGCACGACCGGGCGTTCGCGCGAGCGTTTCAACGGCGCAATCAAAAAAGAGGGCGCGCCATTTCCCACTTTTCGCGGCAAATTCCGCGGCGCATACAACCGCGCCTTCTTGTCGAGCACGTCGAATAATTCGCTGCCCTCCATCGTTTCGGACGCGCCCAGAAAAAGCAGTCCGTCCGGCCGCAGAGAAAAATGGAAGATCTCGAAGATTCGCCGCTGCGCCCCGCGATTGAGGTAAATCAAAAGATTGCGGCAGGAGATCAAATCAATCCGCGAGAACGGCGAGTCCTTCAAAAGATCATGCAGCGCGAACAAAACCGTTTCCCGCAATTCGCGCCGCACCCGGTAGCACCCGTGTTCCTTGGCAAAAAATCGGCGCAGCCGTTCTTCTGAAACATCCGCCGCAATCGCCTCGGGATAAATCCCTTCGCGGGCGGCTTGAATGGCTTCCTCTCCCAGGTCGCTGGCGAAAATTTGGATGGACGGCGGCGCTTCCAGTTTGCTCGCATATTCCGTCAGCAGCATCGCAATGGAATAAGCTTCCTCGCCGGTCGCACAGGCCGCCACCCACACGCGCACCATATCTCCCGTGCCTTTTCCCTGAAACAATTCGGGAATATGCTTTTCCAGTTTTTGAAAACTTTCCCGGTCGCGGAAGAAATTCGTGACCGGAATCAACAGGTCCTGCAGCAGCGCGCCCGACTCGCCCGGATGCGTTCTCAGGTACGTCAAATAACCCGGCAGATCCTCGATGCCGTTGACCTGCATGCGCCGTCCGATGCGCCGCAGAATGGTCGCCCGTTTATAATACGAAAAATCCCGCGCGGTGCGCGTCTGCAAATAGGCCAGCACATCCCGGAGCGCGACCTCGCGTTCCTCCGAGCTTTCACGAGCGGCCTGCGCTGGCTGCGGCCCCTCCTCGGGCGGTAGTTTCAAGGACTGTTCGCGGCGATTGTATTCCAGCAGCCGCGCGGGCATTTCTTCCACCCGCAACACCCAGTCCACCATGCCGGTCGCAATCGCCGCGCGCGGCATGTCCCCATGCTCCGCTTCCTCCGGGTCCTGCGCGATAGTGAGGCCGCCGCGTTCTTTGATGCGCTTGATGCCAATCGAGCCATCTCCATCGCTGCCCGAAAAAATAATCGCCGCCGAATGCGACCCATGCGTGTCCGCCATCGTGCGAAAAAAAAGATCAATCGTCACCCGCCGTCCGCGCTCGGGCACCAGGTTCGTCAACTGCAACCGTCCGTCCACCGAACTCAAAAATTTCCCCGGTGGGATGACATAGACAGTATTCGCTTCGACTTTCTGCCCGTCTTCCGCGCTGAAAACTCGCATCGGCGTGCAACGCTGCAACAACTCCGGCAGGGTGCTTTGGTGTTCCGGCGCGAGATGCAGTATGACCACAAAAACCATTCCCGAATCCGGCGCCATGGCTTTGAAAAATTGTTGCAGCGGCCCGATGCTCCCCGCGGAACCGCCCAGTCCCACCATCGGCAAAGTCTGATACCCGCGCGTGGGAACGATATTATCAATCTCCTCACCCAATTCCTCCTCGGCCTCATCGGGATTAAGCAACGGCAACCCCTCAACGGGCTTGCGCAATTCTTCTTTATCTGTGACCGGGTCAGACATGATGGAAAAGCCGACCCGCCCAAAATGGAAATCACACTGGCGGAGGCCCTTTGAATGGAGACTAGCATCGTAACCCGAATAGGCAAATTTAATTCCCCTCACCTCATTCCTTAGGACGCACCTTGACATCACCCCAAGTTGGCTAAAGCGGCGCCGCCGTCCGACCGAGACCATAGATCGTCACTGTAGGGCGGAACTGCCGCTCCGCCGTCCAAAGTCCCGCAGGGACGACAGATCTTAGCCCAGCAATTTATTGCTGGGTTCACGTCCGTTGCAAATCAAGTCCCGCAGGGACGAAAGAAATTTACCGCCACCCAAACACCATCTTTCGTCAACCCGCAATCGTCAACCGAACACATTCCGCCTCTTTCTCCCCTCGATCGCGTAGGAGAAAGCCGGCGAAGATGGCCGCATTCGTTCGGCGGCTCGATGTGGCGGGATCTCCGCATTTATACTTCGCGCCTTTCCAAAATTCCTACACCATTTCCGCTCCAAGTTCCTACAACCCGTTATCACTCCCACACTTGTTTTTTTTAATTTTACCTTATAGACTAGTGGTATGAAGAATGATGTCGTGCCGGTGCAGATTCGCGGAATTTTACCTGCAAATAGCGGATGCGCCCTCTTCGTCGGCAACGATTCCAAAGTTTTCGTCATCAACGTCGAGCCGGCCATGGGTCAGGTCATCGGCATGTTCCTCCGTGAAACTCCCAAGGAACGTCCCCTCACCCACGACCTCATCGCCAACATTCTTAAAGGCTTCAGCATTTCCGTCGAACGCGTCGTCATCACCGAACTGAAAAATTCCACCTACTTCGCCCGCCTGATTTTGCACCAGCAAAATGAACTCGCGCGCAAAATCGTTGAAATTGACGCCCGCCCCAGCGATTGTCTCGCGATGGCCACCGCCCAGAAACGTCCGATTTACGTCTCCGCCGCTCTTTTCGAGCAGGTCGAGGACATGACCGAAGTCCTTGACCGCATCAACGAAAACGGCGGCGAGTTGGAATAATTTTATCACCATGCCTTCGTCCGCCAAGTCGTCCGCGCCACTCGTGCTGGTTTGTGGCGATGACGATTTCGCCGTCAAACAGCGCGCCAAGGAACTCTTCAACCAATGGTCCGAGGAACTCGGTGGCATGGACCATGAAATCATTGATGCCTCCGCCGCCAACAGCGGCGAAGCCTTGAAGGCGCTCGCGAAATTGCGCGAAGCCTTGCAAACCCTTCCCTTCTTCGGCAGCGGCAAAGCCGTCTGGCTTCGCGATTGCAATTTTCTCGGCGACGAACGCGCTGCCAGCGCCGCCGCCGTCACCGAATCGCTCGGCGAACTCGCGCAAGAACTAAAAGATTTTGCCTGGCAAAGCGTCCGCCTCATCATCAGCGCCGGCAAGGTGGACAAACGAAAAGTTTTTTACAAAACGCTCGACAAGCTCGGCACCGTGGAAAGTTTCGCCGGCTGGAGCATTGATGACCGCGATTGGGCGCAGCAGGCCGAGACGTGGGCGCGCCAGGCCTTGCGCGAACGCAAAAAAGAAATCTCCGATGAAGCCCTCGCCGAACTCGTCAACAACGTCGGCCCCAACGCCCGCCTGCTCGCCGGCGAAGTCGAAAAGCTTTCCCTTTTTCTCGCTGACCGTCCCGAAGCCGAGGTCGCCGACATCACCACTATATGCACCCGCAACAAATCCGCGCGCGCCTTCGCCCTCGGCGATGCCCTTGGCGACCGTGATCTTCCCCGCCTCTTGCGGACGCTCGACGAGGAGTTGTGGGAAATGAAATTCGACAAGGACAAATCGGAAATCGGTTTGCTCTACGGTCTCATCGGCAAAGTCCGCGCCATGATCCTGCTCAAGGAAATGTTGCGCGAAGGCTGGATCAAACCCGATGCCGATTACAATCGCTTCAAATCCCAACTCGAACGCGTCCCCGCCGCGCAACTGCCCGAAGACAAGCGTTACAATCCCCTTTCGCTCAATCCGTATGTGCTTTACAAAGCCTTGCCACAAGCCCGCCGCTACAGCCAGGCCGAATTGATCCAGGCGATGGATCTGCTTTTGAAATGCAATCAGCGCCTGGTTTCCAGCGGCCTTGATGATTCACTCATTCTCCAGCAAACACTTGTGCAAATCGTGGAAATCCCGCGCGCCAAAACCGCCGCCAGCCGTTAAACCCAAGCCCGCAAACATCCGATATGACTTTAAGTGCAAACACGCGGCGCACAAAAATATCAAACCGAAAAATCGAAATAAAAAAACTCATCCTTTCCACGCCTTATTCATTTTGATATATATTAGACCGGCGTCGCGCCATGTATGACAACATCTCCCGTTCAACTTCTGGTCTTTGTTTCCGACCAACTGGCCTGCATCAAGATCAAGGGCCGCGCCAATTTCACGTCCAGCATTGATTTCAAAACCGTCATCGAGGAACTCGTGGCTCGCGGCTTCACCTGCTTCGTGATTGACCTCACCGACTGCGTGCTGATGGACAGCACCTTTCTGGGCGTCCTCGCCGGCCTCGGTCTGAAAACGGCCGCCGCGAAAAATCTCGATACCCAGGCGCACACCATCGAGCTGATGAACCCGAATCCCCGCATCGCCGAACTTCTCGAGAATCTCGGCGTGCTGCATCTCTTCACCATCATCAGCGGCCCCACGCCCCAAACCCTCGCCGACGCCACCGAGCAAACCATCGTTCCGCCCGCCTCGGCCACCCGCGAGGAAGTCATCACCAACTGCCTCGAAGCCCATCGCGTCTTGATGTCCATTGATCCGGGAAATGTTCCCAAGTTCAAGGAGGTCACCCAATTTCTCGCCGAAGATTTGAAACGCCTCCGCGGCAACGGCGGCGAAGCTCAACCGTAAGGGCTGGCCATTTTCAAGTTCCATTCGTCCAGCAGTTCCTTCGGTATCTCGCTCAAAAATCGTGACGGCTGTTGCATCGCGTCGCCGCTTCCGCCGGGCAGCATGCGTATCAACGGATAGCTGAGGTAAATTTCATTCCGCGCGCGCGTCACCGCCACATAGAGCAGCCGCCGCTCCTCTTCTTCACCTTCCGGGGAATCCAGCGAACGCGCCGATGGAAATAACCCGTCGCAAAGCATGATCAAAAACACCACGTCGAACTCAAGTCCCTTCGCCTGATGAATTGTCGAAAGCCGGATCATCTCATCATCGTTGCTCGCAGGTTCGCTCGCTTCGGCTTCGAGGTTCGTTAGCAACGCCAGTTGCGCCAAAAAATCTTCCGTCGTTTTGAATTGTTGCGCAAACACCGACAACTGCTCCAGGTCATCCAGCCGGTTCCGATAATTCGCATACTTCTCCTGCAAATAATCTTCATAGCCCGCTTCCACCACGAGCATCAGCATCTTTGATGGCTTTCCCCGCGCCGGTTCCGTTTCCAGCTGCGACATCGTCGCCACTAATTGCGCCCATGCCACCGCCGCTTTCTTCGGCACTGACGCCGCGCATGCCTGCATTGCCAGCGCCAGCGGCGTTCGCTGTCCCTCCGACGGCTTGAACTCAACGGAAAATTTCTGCCACAATTTGTCCGCGCCCTTCGCGCCGATTCCCGGTTGCAACTGCACGATCCGCTTGAACGCCAATTCATCGCGCGGATTGCTCACCAGCTTCAAATACGCCGTCACATCCTTGATGTGCGCCTGTTCAAAAAACCGTATCCCGCTGGTGATGCTGAAGGGAATGTTGTGCCGCGTCAGTTCCAGTTGCAATTCCAGCGCGTGAAAATGCGACCGGTACAACACCGCCATGTCGTTCATGCTCGTGCCTTCTTCGCGCAATTCCAAAACCCGTTGCGCCACGAACGCCGCCTGTTCGGACGCGCTCATGCACGTCACCAGCACCGGCTTCGCGCCCGATTTGCGCGCCGGCGTCAATTCTTTCGCGAACTGATGCACGTTCGCCGCGATCACCGAATTCGCCACGTTCAAAATCTCCGGCGTGCTCCGATAATTCGTCTCGATCTTGTAAACTTTCGCCTCGGGATAACGCTCAGGAAATTTCAAAATATTTTTGAAGTTCGCCCCGCGCCACGCATAGATACTCTGCGCATCGTCGCCAACCACCATCACATTGCGATGCCGCGCCGCCAGCAAATCTATCAGGTCGCTTTGAAGCTGGTTGGTGTCCTGATATTCGTCCACCAGGATGAATTGAAACCGCCGCTGGTATTGCTCGCACACCTGTGGATGCTCCCGCATCAACTTCAACCACAACGCCAGCAGATCGTCGAAATCCATCGCGTTCGTCGCCTGCTTGCGCGCCGTGTAACGCTTCTCCAAATCCACAATCTGCGGCGCAAGGCTCTCGAAATAATCGTAATCGTCCGCCAGCACTTTTTCGATCGTGCGGCCCGTGTTCAATGCGAGTGAAAAAATATCCGCCAGCACTTCCGCCTTGGGAAAACGCGTCGCCTTCACGTCAATTTTCGCTTCACCCAGGCACGCATCAATCAAATCTTTCGCATCCTCGCGATCCATGATCGTGAAATCGCGATGATACCCGATCAAGTCCGCGTGCAGCCGCAAAACTCGGTTGCCAATCCCATGAAAAGTTCCGCCCCAAAGCCCCGGTAATTCCTGCGACAACAATTCCCCCACGCGCCGCATCATTTCTTTCGCCGCTTTATTCGTGAAAGTAAGCAATAGAATCCGGTCGGCCGGAATCCCTTGCTCCAGCAAAAAACCCACGCGATAAGTAAGCGTCCGCGTCTTGCCCGAACCCGCGCCCGCGATCACCAGCGATGGCCCCGGCGGCGCCGTCACCGCCGCGTGCTGTTGCGCATTGAGTTCCTTTGCATAATCAATATGCAATTCAACCGGCGCATGAAATGGGTGCAGGACATAGTCGCGCGACATGCAGGAAAGTTAAGCCAAACGCGCAAACTAAAAAGGGAAAAAATATTCGGAGGGGGCAGGAAATTGGATTTGACGTGCTAAGCTGGCACCGGCGCGGCATCATCCGCCAGCTTGCGGCGCAACCGCGCGATGTTCGCTTCCACTTTTTCGACGTAGTAATTCGAGCCTGATGGGTAGGGATTATTCATGTAGCGATATAACCCCTCAAAGTCCGTTTCCAATTTTTGCCGGACATATTTTTCCCAGAATGCCGGCGTCTTCTTCATCAAATCATCCTCACTGGTGAACAAGTTGACCGATGGATTTTTTCCGCCCTCGTGGCGTGACGCCTCGGCAAATTCGGAATAGAGCACCGGAAGTTTTTCCACGTAATCATCCGCCGCCATCTGCCCAAGCAAATCCGCCGTGCCCAATGCGAAGCCAACCATCTTCTCCAGGTCCGTGCGAAAAGGAATTTTGTCCAGCGCAGCGTTGACACCCGTGCAAAGAATCATGTCCTGCACCGCATGAATGTCTTCCTTGGCATAACCTTTTCCGTGCAGCATTTCTGCCGCAAAATCCGCGCTCCGGCGCACATGCACCACTGTATATTTGGCCCCGGTGCCGCCATGATCGCCATTCTTTTTCAGGTAGCCGGTGTCGTGCAACAGGATCGCCATGATCCCCAACTCAAACATTTTCCGCGTGATCCGCGGCTCTGCGTTCGCCCGATGACGCGCCAATAATAGCCGCGCCATGCACAACGCGCCTTGCAGCGTGTGTTCAAAATCGTGGTATTTCGCATCAATCGCCTGATAGCCCGGATACCGCCCGGAAAAACAATCAATGACCCAGCCAAAGATTTGGGGAATGTAAAGCCGGTCGCCGTCGGGGAACATGGCGAGGTAAGCGGCTTGGACTTCAACCTCTACTTCGGTTGGGTCCTTCGTAACCACGTGCGCATACATGCTTGGCTCAATATTATCTATAGTCGAAGAAAATGCACGCTTTTTTCTCGCCGAACGCCGATTCGGATACGCCGCCTGACGATGCTGCTTGTTTCGATTTCGGACCCGCTGATGAAGATTGGAAAGATCCATAAGCGTTATTCTTTACTCATTCAAACTGCTAATCCGTCAATTCGAATGAGCCAGCGCTTTTTTGAGCGAAGTTTTTTCCACCAGTTCCTTGAGCGGCCTTTTGTTTGCCAGTCCCGTCAAAAGCATGTCCGCCATTTTTTCCTGCTCGCGGATGGAAGTGAGCAACGCCAATTCATGTTTGTAATCCAACGCCTTCGCCCACGCGCACAGCGTCCCGTACGAGGCGATTTCATAATGCTCAATTTTTTGCGCGGCGGCGATCAGGGCAATATCCAATACTGATGAATTTAGTTTTTTCGCCGCCAACTGCACGGTCTCCTTGATCATGTCCCGAATCGCGTGATTGGTTTTTGATTTCAACTTTTCGCCGAGGGAATCTCCCACCGTTTGCACGCATTCAAGATGCCCTTTCGTTTCCGTGAGATGGATTTGCAACAGAGCTTTCAAATCGTCACATTGCGTCAGCTTGATCAGCACCGGCAGGGCCAGCGTCAGTTGATGCTCGCCGCTTTCCATTTCGGCCAGTTGCTCCAAAAAAAGCGCCCGTAATGGTTCATGCAGGTTTGAAGTTTCTCGGGCCGCGCGCGTATCTGTGATTGAATTCATAATTGAAAGTCCGTTTCGCTGTTTCGCGAAGCCGCTCAAAAAATTCGCCGCTTCGCCCGTGGTTCCTGATTTTTTCAGCACGGCGAATGCCACGAAAATTCACGATAAAATCGCCTGATTGTTCCACCCGCTTTGCAAAATGCCCCAATAATTTTGCGATTTGCACGTTTGGCCCCAGGTACGTGATAAAATCCCTTGTATCGAAAAACTGTCATTTAATGAAATGTGTGGTTTATTAGCGCAGGTCAAAAGCTGCCATGCACCGTCTATAAACTTTAATCCGAAATGTCCCGCAACTCCCACATCCTCACTTCCACCGACCCAACCTTCAGCGCCAAGTCGCGCTCCACGTGGGAAATCCTCCGCCGCGTTTCGGTTTACCTGAAGCCCTACAAATTCGCCGCCTTCGGCACGATGACGTGCGCCCTGCTCTCGCTCGCCTTCTCGCTCGCGTATCCGCAATTCATCGGCATGATCATTGACGACGTCATCGGCAAGCATCAGTTGGACAAGCTCACGCCGGTCATGCTCGCGCTGCTGGCAACTTTTCTTTTGCGCGATGTCTTCAACAGCATCCGCATCCGCATCAACAACACCCTCGAACAAAACGTCATCTTCGACATGCGCCGCGATGTGTATGCACGACTCCAACGGCTCCCCGTTCATTACTTCGATCAGCGCGCTTCCGGCGATCTCATGACGCGCGTCATCGAAGACGTTAATTCCGTCGAACGCATTCTCATTGACGGCATCGAACAGGGCAGCGTTGCCATTCTCAGTCTGATCATCGTGCCCATCGTTTTATTTCACAAAAGCCCTTCGCTCGCGTTCATCGCCATGATCCCGTTGCCGCTGCTCGTCGGCGGCGCCATGTGGTACACCTTCACCGCGCATCGCCGCTACCGCTTCCAGCGCCAGGCTGCCAGCGCCATGAACGCCCTGCTCATGGACAATCTTCAGGGCGTCCGCCAGATAAAATCTTTCAGCCGCGAGTCTCACGAGGATGCCCGCTTCGCCACGCGCGCCGATGACCTGCGCAGTTCCACGCTCGGCATCATGCGCGTGTGGGCGCTCTATTCGCCCGCCATGAGTTTCGCCGCCGCGCTCGGCACCGTCTTGATTCTTTGGGTCGGCGGCTGGCAAGTCGCCCACAACGAACTCACTGCGGGCAGACTGATCGCCTTCCTTTTTTATCTCGGTTTGTTCTACGATCCCATCCGTCAACTGCACGGCCTCAACCAGCTTCTCCAGGCGGCGCGCGCCGCCGGGGAACGCATGTTCGATATTCTCGATTCCGCCATCGAACGCACCGACAACAAACGCCGCCATGCCCTCGCCACGCCGGTTCGCGGCGAAGTGATTTACGACCACGTCGGCTTCAGTTATTCCACCGACAAAACCGTTTTGCGCGACATCTCGCTCCGCGCGACACCCGGCGAAATGATCGCGCTCGTCGGCCCCACCGGCGCGGGCAAATCCACGCTCGTCAATATGCTGCCCGCGTTTTACGAACTAACTTCCGGTCATATCACCATTGACGGCCAGGACATCGAGGGCGTCGCGCTCGAATCGTTGCGGCGCCAAATCAGCGTCGTCAGCCAGGAGGCGTTTCTTTTCAACGGCACCATTCGCGAAAATATTCTTTACGGAAATCTCGACGCCACCGAAGCCCAACTCATCGCCGCCGCGCAAGCCGCGAACTGTCACGAATTTATTTCGCGCCTGGCAGATGGTTACGATTCCCGCGTCGGCGAACGCGGCGTAAAACTCAGCGTTGGTGAAAAACAGCGTGTCAGCATCGCCCGCGCGCTGCTAAAAAATTCTCCCATTCTCATCCTCGACGAAGCCACCGCCAGCGTGGACACCAGCACCGAACGCCTCATCCAGGAAGCGCTGGAACGGCTCATGGAAAATCGCACCAGCTTCGTCATCGCCCATCGTCTCAGCACGATTCGCAAGGCCGATCAAATCCTGGTGTTGCGCGAAGGCCAGATCATTGAGCGCGGCAACCACGACGAACTCCTCGCCCTCAACGGCCTCTACGCCAAACTCGCACGCATCCAAAACACTACCTTCATCGAGGAGAGCTTTGAAAAACTTTCCGACGAAGAACAGCCGGCGGAAACATAATTGCGTCCTAAAACCGGACACCTAATAAATCCATCCGTGAACGACTTGGGAAAACTTTTAGTGATCACCGGCTTCATGCTGATCATTACCGGCGTAGCCATCTGGTCCGGCGTTGGCCGCGGCTGGTTCGGCCGCCTCCCCGGCGATATCCATTACACCCGCGGCAACTTCAGCTTCCACTTCCCCGTCATCACTTGCATCCTGCTCAGCGTCATCCTGACCATCCTCCTAAGAATCTTCCGCCGCTAAGCTGAACAACTCGGGCCAAAATTTGAAAAAATTTTCGAGCGCGATCAAACCGCTCTAACATTCTGTCTTTCCCAACCAGTGTTCATTCCGTGTTCCATCCGTGGCTGATTTTCTCCGCGCCTCCGCGTCTCCGCGTTTAACCTGTGCTTTCCCCTTGCCAATTCGCATTCACATTTCTAAATTCTCCTTATGGCTGATTCGCAGTTGCAGCAATACATTCCAATCCTCATCCTCGCGGTCGTCGCGATCGCTTTCGCGTTCGGCACGCTCATCGCCTCCGCGCTCCTCGGCAAGCTCGGCCGCCGCAGCCGCATCAAGGACAGCGCCTATGAATGCGGCATGCTTCCCGTCGGCGAAGCCAGCTCCCGCATGTCCGTGAAATTTTACCTCGTTGCGATGCTCTTCATCCTGTTCGATATCGAAGTCATCTTCCTTTATCCGTGGGCGATTGTTTACAAGGAAATGCTCGTGACCCATGCGGGTTTGATTTTCGGTTCCATGATGAGTTTCCTCGGCATCCTTTTCGTCGGCTATATCTACGCGCTGAAGAAAAAGGCGTTCGACTGGAAGCATTGAAAAACGCAGTCTAAAAAACTTCCTCCGCGCGGTAAAAAATCAACTGCAGTTATTTCCAGCGATGGCGGCTGCGCGCTTCCTTCTTGCTGTGGTGTGCATCGAACATGATAAACAGCGCCACCCCCACCCCCAACACAATCGCCACAATCACAAAGGGATACTGATGGCACAACTCAGAAACAGAACTGCAGAACGTCTTGAAACTCATAACGGATTTATAGTTTGACACAGAAACGCCAGTTCGCATTCAAGAATATCCTTGCGGCAATTTGCAAACCGCAATGAAATCCGTTCTTGAACCTGCGACGCCCGTGAACATTTTCATTATCTGCGCTTTTTTATCCGCATTAACCATGCCGATTTTTGCCGCGGAGTCTCCCGGGAATCCCTTATCTCCCCAAAAAGCGCTCGCCACCTTCCAACTCGACCCCGGGCTCAAGATCGAATGCATAGCCTCCGAACCCACTGTCGTCAGTCCCGTTGCGATGGATTGGGACGAATCCGGACGGATGTATGTCGTGGAAGATCGCGGCTATCCACTCGGCCCGGCGCCCGGCGAAAAACCGCAAGGCCAAATCATCCTTCTCGAAAGCACGCATCACGACGGCCACTATGACAAACGCACTGTCTTCGCGGATGGCCTCACCTTTCCGAACGGTGTCCTCTGCTGGCGTGGCGGCATCTTCGTTACTTGCGCGCCATATTTATATTATTTCAAAGACACCGATGGCGACGGCGTTGCTGATTTAAAGCAAATTATTTTCCAGGGTTTCGGCGATCAATCCACCACCCAGCAACGCGTCAGCCATCCGCTTCTGAATATTGACGGCTGGATTTATCTCACCTCGGGATTTACCAGCGCGAACCTCACCTTGCCGCTGCATCCCAATCGCCCGCCGGTCGTCTGCGACCTGACCGATTTCCGTTTTCAACCCGGCACAGGTGAGATTGAAGCCGCCGCCGGCATCGCGCAATTCGGCCAAACCTTCGACAATTTCGGTCGCAAATTCATTTGCTCAAACCGCAATCACAATCAGATCGTGATGATCCAACTCCAATATGCCAATCGGAATCCCGATCTCACCCTCAACCGCCTCGTCGAAGACACCCCCGATCACGGCGCCGCTGCGCGTGTTTTTCCACTCAGCGCGAATATCACCACCGTTCCAGCCGAAGCCGGACATTTCACTTCGGCTTGTGGCATCCTCTATTATCGCGGCTCCGCCCTGCCCGCCGATTATCGTGACAACTCCTTCACCTGCGAACCCGCCGGCAATCTCATCCACCGCGACCTCATTCGCCCAACCAATTCCACCTTCGTCGCCAGCCGCGCGAGCGTGAACCGGGAATTCCTCGCCTCCACCGACAACTGGTTTCGCCCCGTCAATCTCGCCTGCGGTCCCGACGGCGCGCTCTACGTCTGCGACATGTATCGCGGCGCCATTGAGCATCCCAATTTTCTTACAAACGAAAAACGCGCCGCCACCGATTTCAACGCCGGGAAAGACAAAGGCCGCATCTACCGCATCACCGGCAAGGACTTCACGAATTTTTCGCAAGCCGATCTCTCCCACGCCAGCACCGTTGATCTCTGTGAATTATTAAATCATCCAAACGCCTGGCAGCGCACCACCGCCCAACGCCTCCTGTTGGAACGCAACGATGTCGCTTCCTTTTCTCCACTCGCCTCCCTTTGCAAAAATGCACCCGATCCCGAAACACGCGTTCTCGCATTACGAATTCTCGACAACCTCGACAATCTCCGCGACGCCCAAATCGAATTCGCGCTTGCCGACAAAAATCCCGGCGTCCGCGAAAACGCCCTGCAACTCGCCGAACCGCGCCTTAAAAATTCACCGCGCCTCTCCGCCGCCATTCTCGTTCTCGCCAACGATCCCGATCCTCGCGTTCGTTTTCAATGCGCCCTCACCCTCGGCGAACTCGATAATTCACGCGCCCTGACCGCCCTCGCCCAAATCGCCGCCCGCGATTCCACCGACCACTGGACTCGCGCCGCCATTCTGTCCTCCGTTCGCAACCACGCCGCCGACCTGCTCGAAATTCTTTTGAACACCCAACCCCTTTCCACACCCGGCGCTTCCGCCTTGATCACCGAACTCACCCGCATGTCCGCGATGCACCTCACGCCCGCCGCGTTGACCTCCCTCCTCGAACAACTGCTCGCCCCCGACACCCAAGCCGACGCCCTCTGGCAAAAACCCGCCCTCGCCGCCTTCGCTCAAGGCCTCGCCACCCGCCCGTCCCCACATATCGAAACCCTCGACCTCCTCACCAACCACTCCCCCATCACCACCCTCACCCGCGACCGCTTTAATTTTTTAACGAACGCCTCCGCACCTTCCAGCAATTAATTACAGATTCCCTCTTTCCAGAATTTATTTCTCTCTCTTCCGCTCTGCGCCTCTGCGTCAAAAAAATCCAACCCAAAATCGCCGCCTCGCCCACATTCGATTCATCCTTTATTTCACCGCATTTGCGTGCTACAAATCTCCATGCCCGTCCAGAACCGCATCATCAAGATCCAGAAGCGAAATCGCGCCCTCGTCACTTTCGACCCCGACCGCATCGGCCGCGCCATTCTCCGCGCCGCCGAATCCATCGGCGGATTCCAACAGGATCTTCTTCCCGACATCAACGGCACAATTTTCGACGCATGCGACACCGACGAACAAATTGCCGCCTTCCTGAGCGACATGGTCATCGTCTGCCTCAATGCCGAGGAACATCATCTTATCACGAATTTTCCGCCGACCATCGAGGACATCCAGGACCGCGTGCTTCACATTTTGCGCAGTTACGGTTTTCAAAACACCGCCGATGCCTACGCATGCTATCGCTGGGGCCGCCACTGGTTCCGCGAAGGCGCGATCTCTGCCGATAAATTTGTCGGCAACGGTTTTCCGCGCGAACGCATGACGCAAACTCTCGAATGGAACCGCCAGCATGGCTGCGATACCATCGCCGGCCTCAACGAACTCGTCGCGCGCGGCCAACTCAAACCGGTCATTGACGACTCCATCGCCCGCTACGAATCCTCCCTCGACGAAGCCGCCGCGAAAGTCATGTCCCGCATCCGTGGCGGCGATAACATCCGCATGATGTGGGTGAGCGGCCCAAGTTCCTCCGGCAAGACCACCACCACCGTCAAGCTCACCCAGCGCCTTGAGAAACAGGGCCTGCGCTTTCTCATGCTCAACCTCGACGATTATTTTTGGTCGCTCGTGGAGCATCCCACCGATTGGATCAACGACCGTAATTTTGAAACGCCCGAGGCTCTCGACATCCAATTATTGAATCAACACCTTCAGCAGTTGCTCGACGGCAAAACCATTGACAAGCCCACCTACAGTTTCAAGGAAGGTCGCCGCACCACAGCCAAGCAAGTGAAGCTCGAACCTGGCCAAATCCTGTTGCTCGATTGCCTTCACGGCCTCTACCCGCCCATCACCGAGGGCATTGATCCCAGCGCGCAATTCCGCCTTTACATCGAGGCGATGAATCCCATTTACGAAGGCGATGGCTCGACCAAACGCTGCGTGAAATTCACTGATGTCCGCATCATCCGCCGCATGCTCCGCGACGTGCAGCATCGCAATTACAGTCCCATCACCACGATGCTTCACTGGCACTACGTTCGCGCCGGAGAATTGTTCAGCATCATCCCGCTCATGGGCCTCGCCGACCACATCGTTGACGGCGGATTTCCTTTTGACTTGCCCGCGCTCAAGCCGTTCTTCATGGGCCCCGGCGGATATTTCCCGGGCGCTGACGCGCTAAATTCTTATACCGGATTTCTCGATGCGCGCATCCGTTACGACCGCGTCCGCCAACTGCTCGAATCCGTGAACGGCCTGACCAAAGACCAGGTTATGTCGCACGACCTGATTCCCGGCGACGCCGTCATCCGCGAATTCGTCGGTGGCAGCACGATCAAGATTCCGCACAACGAGTAGTTTAGCGGCCATTCCGCTGTTCCAAACCGCCGCAATTTTTTGCGAAATCCAATCGTTATTCTTCGATCCGGATTGCATGAAAAAACTGTCACGTCTCTTTCATGCTGTTGTCATTCAGAAGCAGTTTAATCTCAGCGTCGAAGCTCTAACCAATAATCTGAATCCTCACAAAAATATGAATCCAAAACTTGCTATTGTTGCCTTGCTTGCAGTCAGTCTCATTGCCGGTTGCGAATCAGAAAGTGAAGAACGCTCCGAGCACCAATCAAATCAGGCTGAATTGCTTTCCCAGGCGAAGATCAGCAAAGACGACGCGGTAAAAATCGCCATGAACCGCGTTCCCGACGGCTCCGTCAAGGAAGCGGAATTGGAAAAAGAACATGGCAAATTGATCTGGTCATTTGACATGGCGACTCCCGGGATGAAGGATATCACTGAGGTGAATGTGGATGCCATCACCGGAAGCGTGGTCGGCGTTCATAAGGAATCTCCTGAGTCGGAAAAGAAAGAAGCCGATGACGAAAAGGGCAAATAGGTTTAGAGTCTGGCAAAATGTTCACCGGGCACAAACCATGGCTTTGCCAGCATGAGATGGAACTGCGGCCAATCGTTGAGCGGCCCGCTGGGAATTTTTTGGTTTCCGTAATTTGGGCGGCCTGCTTGATGATGTTATTTGGCGTTTCGCTGACGGCACAAACTCTGCCGCCCATTAAAACGGTATTCGTCATCAGCATGGAGAATCACAATCTCGTCGAACCGATTTCCGACGGGACGGATGCCATTTTTAAAAATCCCGCCGCGCCTTTCATCAACAGCCTGATTACGCCCGGCAATTCCAACGCCCTGCAAACGACGTATTGCGTTCACTATTACAATGTGGGAGTCGGAGTCCATCCGTCGGAAGCAAATTATATTTGGTCCGAAGCCGGGACGGATTTCGGCATCCATACCGACGGCGATCCCGGCACGAATTTCAATAACGTATTCAATGCGCCGCATCTGACCGGGCAGTTGGATGCCGCGGGCATTTCCTGGAAGAATTATCAGGAAGATTTTCAATTCGCCACGAATCCGATCGTCAGTGCTTCCGGCGACGACACAAATTTTACCAACGCTTACAACGGAGCGAGCGATTTCGATTATGCGGTTCGCCACAATCCCATGGCGTTTTTCTCCGATACACAGGCCGAAAATATTTATCCGCTGGAACAATTATTTTCCGATTTAAGCAATCATGTCGCCGGTCGTTATAATTGGATCGGCCCAAACACCTTCAATGACCAGCACAGCCCATTGCCCGGAGGGTTTACTTATAACGGCATCACTTACACCGGTGAGGATGCGGGCATTGCGCAGGGCGATAATTTTCTTTCGATCATCCTTCCCCGCATCATGGCTTCGGCGGAATATCAGGACAACGGCATGATTGTTATTTGGTATGATGAATCCGAATACGAGGATGATACCAATCATCCCATTCCAGCGATTATCATTTCGCCCTGGGCGCGGGGAAATGGTTACGCGAGCCAAAAGATAATGAGCCATTCATCCGATTTGAAAACGATGGAAGAAATCTTCGGTCTGCCGCTATTGACGAATGCCATTCCTCCCGCCGAAACGTCCCTGACCGGAACCGGCTATAATACTCTCGATGCCGTGAATGACTTCAGCGATCTTTTTCGGACGACGCCATTGATCACTGACGCGCATTTACTGAATGGAGGTTTTCAATTACGCTTCAGCGGACCCACGGGAACCAATTATCAGATTTCGACCAGTGAAGTTTTAACCACACCGGCTTCAATCTGGACGGTTGTGGCCAGCGGCACATTCGGCGACACGAATATTTCCTGGATAGACACGCAAGTGAGCGACTATCCCACGCGTTTTTATCGGCTGAGTTCGCCTTAGATTTAGTGTTGCGCCTTGAGTTTCGCGTAATCAATCACCCCGCAACGCGCCGCCCATTTATCGTAGTCATCGCGCAATTCGTGAACGATGTCAGGATGAGCGTCAGCTAGATTGTGCATTTCAATGCGATCCTGCGAAATATCGTAAAGCTCCCACTCATTGCCACTGGGGCCGAGCGTCACCAGTTTCCATTTTCCTTTGCGAATCGCCGAATTGCCTTCGTGCTCCCAGAAAAATGTTCGATCAGCAACGCCGTGCCCGCCCTTCAACATCGTCACTATGCTCTGGCCTTCCAATTTCACCGCGCCATCGCCGGGATATTTTGTGCCCGCCAACTCCAAAAATGTCGGCAGTAAATCCAGCACATGACCGGGTTCGCGAACTAATGTCCCTTCTTTGTCTTGCGGAATTCCCGCCGGCCAGCGGGCAATCAATGGCGTGCTGATGCCGCCTTCGTAAGCCGTGACCTTGTGCCGCCGCCAGGGCGTGTTACTCACCGTCGCCCAGGGACGCGCGTAGCCGCGAAAGGAATCGCGGTCGCCAATCGGCACTGATTTATTGCCCCCGTTCGGATCTTCTGCCGCCGCGCCGTTGTCCGATAAAAAAATCACCAGCGTATTTTTTTCGACGCCAAGCTTTTTTAATTCATCCAGCAATCGCCCGATCGCCCGATCCAGATGTTCCGTCTGCGCCGCATAAACTTCCATGCGCCGCGCCCACTGCTTGCGCTGCTCGTCGGTCAATTGGTCCCACGGCTTGTTTTTTCCCCGGTCCATCGGGCACATGTCCTGCCCTTCGGGAACGATTCCAAGCTGGGTCATCCGCTTCAATCGCTCCTTGCGAATCGCCTGCCAGCCCAGGTCATATTTCCCGCGATACTTTTCTATATCCGACTCCGGCGCTTGCAATGGCCAATGCGACGCATTGTAAGGCATGTAGAGAAAAAATGGTTTGGCCGGCGAAGTCTTCGTGGACGTTTCCAAAAATTCTATCGCATGATCGGTGAAGGCGTCGGTGGAATAAAAGCCGTCGTGCGGGGGTGTATAAGTTTGGTCGTTCAAGGCCATCGGCGCGCGGGGTCCGTCGCCGGAACCGCCGCCGAAATAATTCATCGCGCCATTAATTTGGACAAAAGACAAATCGAAGCCCCGATGAACAGGCCATTCTTCCGGACGCTTTCCAAGATGCCATTTGCCGGCCATCATCGTCTCGTATCCGTCCGCGCGCAACAATTCCGCCATCGTGGGGCTGTTGGTGCTGAGATGATCCTGATAAGCCGGAGTGTTCGCCGCCTCGCGCGCTTCCGCCGCATATTCATCGATCATGTCGCCGATGCCGACCTGATGCGGATAGCGTCCGGTCAGCAACGCCGCGCGCGTCGGGCAGCACCGCGCCTGATTATAAAATTGCGTCAGCGCCACGCCGCTCTTGGCGAGGCGATCAATATTAGGCGTGGAAATCTCCGAGCCAAAACACCCGATATCCGAGTAACCCAAGTCATCGGCCAAAATCAAAACAATATTCGGCCGCTCGGATGCCGCGTGGAGAGAAAGTCCCCCAAGCAAAATCTCCATGACAAATCCGAACGCCAGGAATTTGAATAGTGCTCGTTTCATCGTGCAGCAGTTGTTCACAGCGCGTGCTCGTGCCGTGGTCGTGCTATACCGCAACCAAACAATAATTGCCGCCGCACATCAATGTGTTTTTTGTCTGCGTCAGGCGTGCCTCAAAGCCGCACGTAAAATTTAATCGACCCGCGAATCTCATTCTCCCACACGCAGTCACAAGTATCGAAACGCGCAAACGGAAATTCGCCGAAATTTTAATGACCCGGTTTCACTCAAAAATGACCCGTAGCAAAGTTGTCCCACAACGGCTTCACGGTTGAATCCAGCGGCTAATAGAAATATTATAATGTCATCAGACCTATGACTATCAATCCGCCAATTCAACGACTTTTGAAACTGGCACAAGTTTTTTTCTTCGTTGCCTGCCTGCTCATAACGAGCCGCGCGACCAATGCCGCCGAGACCAACGCGCCGCGCCCGAATATTGTTTTTATCCTCGCCGATGACTTGGGCTATTCGGACCTTGGCTGTTACGGTTCGGAAATTCCCACTCCGAATCTCGACCGGCTCGCGGCGGAAGGAATGCGCCTGAGCGAATTCTATACGACGCCGCGTTGCTGCCCGACTCGCGCATCGTTGCTAACAGGATTGTATCCCCAACAAGCCGGCATTGGCGAAATGATGGAAGACCGCGGCATCATTGGCTATCGCGGCGAACTAAGCCACGACTGCATTTCGATGGCCGAGATTTTGAAACAAGCCGATTACCACACCTTGATGGTCGGCAAATGGCATGTGTGCCACATTTTTTTCGATGGCAAAAAACAGCTGGATCACGAATCCAATGTTCCTTTTTGGGAAGACAAAACCGACTGGCCGTTGCAACGAGGATTCGAGGAATATTTTGGCACCATCCACGGCGTTTGCAGTTACTATGATCCTTTTTCGCTCGTGCGCGGCAACACCCCCATCCAGCCTGACTCCACGAATTTTTATTACACCGATGTCATCACCGAGCACGCCATTGCGGACATTGATAATTATGCGGGCAAGGACAAACCCTTTTTTATTTATGCCGCTTACACCGCGCCGCATTGGCCATTGCAGGCGCCGGAAGCGGACATCGCCAAATATCGCGAGCGTTATCTGGCGGGTTGGGATGCCATCCGCACCAATCGTTATCAACGCCAGATCGCGCTCGGCCTGATTGACAAATCCTGGCCGCTCTCTCCGCGCGACCCGCGCGTGCCGGAGTGGGGCAAAGTCAAAGATAAAAAATGGGAGGCCAACCGCATGGCGACTTATGCGGCGATGGTTGAACATCTGGATCGCGGCGTCGGACGCATTCTTGACCAGCTCAAGCAAAAGGGCATTGAGAAAAACACGCTCGTGATTTTCATGTCTGACAATGGCGCTTGCGCCGAAATCATCCAGCCCGAGTGGTATGATATTCCCAGCAAAACGCGCGACGGCCGCATCGTCAAGGTGGGCAACGGCAATCACTCCGTTTTCGCCGGGCCCGAAGATGTCTGGCAAAGTTACGGCGTGCCGTGGGCGAATGCCAGCGACACTCCCTTCCTGCTCTACAAACATTTCACCCATGAAGGCGGCATCTCCACTCCGCTAATCGTTCGCTGGCCGGAAGTGATTCACGCGGGCGGCGTCATCTCACGCCAAATCGGACACGTCACTGACATCATGCCGACGCTGATGGAAGTCGCCGGGGCAACACTTCCCGAAACCTTCAACGGCCATCCGTCGCCCGCCTTGGAGGGCCAGAGCCTGTTGCCGATTTTTAAAGGCGAGACGCGCCCGCATCCCAAACCGATTTTCTGGGAGCACGAAGGTAATCGCGCAGTCCGGCTCGGTGAATGGAAACTCGTCGCGCGTCACGGCGATCCGTGGGAACTTTACAACGTCGAAACCGATCGCACCGAACACAACAACCTCGCCGCCGATCAACCGGAAAAAGTGAAAGAATTATCGTCTCTTTACGCGGATTGGGCCGCGCGCTGTCATGTCGTGCCGCCCGAACAATTACCTCGCGTGCGCCGCATCGTGCCCGCGAGTAATGATTAGCCCGTCATCCGTTTTCAACGAAAGCGAGGTTGATTTTTGTACGCCGTCGCAGATAGAACTCTCTTGTTTTTCCCCGCAAAAACGCCTATCTATTTGGTTGCTTGAAACTTAACCAACATGTTTCTGCGGGCCGCGCGTCCCGGGCCCACTTGGATTTTTGCCTTCACCCGCGATGAAAAAATTGACCATCTGGCGCCGTTTAAATGCCTCATTGGCCATTCTCATCATGCTCCTGCTCGTCGGCGCGGCCATCGCCTGGTGGGTCGAACGCCAGCGTTCTCAAGTCGTCGTCCTCAACGACCAGCTTGATACCGAAGCCGCCAAGGTGCTTTGGAAATTGGAAAAATTGAGTTACGTGCAGATGCGCCTGCTCCTCAATCCCAGCAGCGAGAACGACAAAAAAGCCGAAGAAGATACAAAACACGATCTGGCCGAAACGCTCAATGACATCCAGACCCAATTCGGCCAGTACAACGGTTTGCGCAATTCGTTGAGAACGATTCGCGAATTCGCCATCAAGCCACCGTCAACCAACCAGGACAATGAGCTTGACGTGGCCGAGGCCAGCCAACAGCACCGCGACCAGATATTGGCGGAGTTCGCCGAGCAGGTCGAACGCGCCAAGAGCGCGGAGAATGATGCCGCCGGGGAAATGTCCGCGCGCGCGTTTCTCGTGATGCTGGTGATCTTCATCGCGAGCGTCATCGCCATTTGGTATCAATCCGGCGTTGTCAGCAAACCGCTCGCGCAACTCGTCGCCGCGCTCGAACGCATGCGCGTCGGCGATTTCACCCATCGCCTCACCATCGAGCGCGAGGATGAATTCGGCATCATCGGCAAAGGCTTGAATCGTCTCGCAGAAGATCTTTCCGTCCTCGTCGGCCAGGTGCAACATTCCGGCATTCAGGTCAACACAACCGCCACGGAAATCGCCGCCACCGCCAAGCAGCAACAAAGCACCGCGACGGAAATCGCCGCGACCACGGCCGAGATCGGCGCGACTTCAAAACAAATTTCCGCCACATCGCTCGAACTGGTTAAGACCATGAACGAAGTCAGCGATGTCGCGCATGAAGCCACGCAAGTCGCCGGCAGCGGCCAGGCGGCTATCGCCAGCATGGAATCCACCATGCGCCATATCATGGATGCCTCCGGCTCCATCACCGGCAAGCTCGCCGTCCTCAACGAAAAAACCAGCAACATCAATTCCGTCGTCACCACCATCACGAAGGTGGCCGACCAGACAAATCTCCTTTCGCTCAATGCCGCCATTGAAGCGGAAAAGGCCGGCGAATATGGACTCGGTTTCGGCGTGGTCGCGATGGAGATTCGCCGCCTGGCCGATCAAACGGCCGTCGCCACTTACGACATCGAAAAAATGGTGAAGGAGATGCAGTCCGCCGTGACCGCCGGCGTGATGGGCATGGATAAATTTTCCGAGGAAGTCCGCCGCGGCGTGGAAGAGATCCGTCTCGTCAGCATCCAACTCGCGCGCATCATCGCGCAAGTGCAGGCGCTCACTCCGCGTTTTCAAACCGTCAACGAGGGCATGCAATCGCAAGCCACCGGCGCGCAACAGATCAGCGAGACGCTCACGCAACTCAGCGAAGCCGCGCACCAAACCGCCGAATCGCTTCGCCAGTCCAATCAATCCATCGAACAACTCAACGGCGCGGCGCGCGGTTTGCAGAGCAGCGTATCGCGCTTCAAGTTGGAGGAACGCTAAAGTGCTCTTCCTGATTTTCCAACTCGGCAATGACCGTTACGCGCTGGAGGCCAGCCACGTCGTCGAAGTCCTGCCGCTGGTCGAGATGAAAAAAATTCCCGGCGCGCCGCGCGGCATCGCGGGAGTTTTCAATTATCGCGGGCGGCCCGTTCCCGCGGTGGACCTCACCGAACTCACCCTCGGCCAGCCCGCGAGCGAACGCCTAAGCACGCGCATCATCATTATTCATCACCCCGACGACACCGGAAAATTCCGCCCGCTTGGCCTCATCGCCGAGCACGCCACGGAAATCATTCGCCGCGACAAAAAAGATTTTGTGGATACCGGCTTGAATCTTGGCACACCCGCTTACCTCGGTCCGGTGCTCATGGATAATCGCGGCGCAATCCATTGGGTGCGTGAGCAACGCCTGTTGCCGCAAAATGTCCGGAATGTTTTATTTTGTGAAACTGTCGAGCACACATGAGTGAGATCGCAGAATTGCTCCGGCAAAAGATCGGCCTGCATCAGGCGACCGTCGGTGCATCATTGATTGAACGCGCCGTCGAATCGCGCATGCGCGAACTCAAACTTTCGCAACCCGCCGACTATTTGCGATTGCTCCAAACGTCCTCCGACGAATGGCAGGCGCTGGTAGAATTGGTCGTCGTCACCGAAACCTGGTTCTTCCGCGACCGCGAACCGTTTCGCGCGCTCGTTCAGTTGATCCGCCGGGAATGGCTTCCCGCGCATCCCAACGGTCATCTGCGCGTGCTCAGCCTGCCCTGCTCCACCGGCGAAGAACCTTATTCCATCGCAATGGCGCTAATGGATGCCGCCATTCCGTCCACGCGTTTCCAGATTGACGCCTTTGACATCCGTCCCAACGCAATCGCTCATGCCCGGCAGGCGGAGTACAGCCGGAATTCTTTTCGCGGCAAAGACCTTGCCTTTCGCGCAGATCATTTTGCCGCCACTGAAAATGGACATTTGCTGAACGCCGCCATCCGCCGGCAGGTTCATTTCGAAATCGGCAATCTGCTGGATGAACAGTGCCTCGCGCAAGTCGGGGTCTATGATTATATTTTTTGCCGCAATCTTCTCATCTACTTCGATCGCGCCACCCAGGACAGGGTCATGCGCAAATTACATCGCCTGCTCACGCCCACCGGTGTCCTTTTCGTCGGCTCCGCCGAAGTCAATATTGCCATTCACGCCGGTTTCACTTCGGCCCAGATGCCTTTGAGTTTCGCCTGCCGCAAAGTTCCCGGCGAAAATATTCCCATTGCCGCGCGCAACGGCGTCGCTGCCAAGTCTCCAAAAAACTTTACCGATAATCCCGCCGCTCCGCCGAATGCGCTAACGGTACGCGAAGTGTCCGCCGCTGATCTCGCGAAAGCGCGCCAGCTTGCCGACGGAGGCAGCCTCGCTGAAGCCGCAACCATCTGCGAAAAGTTTCTCCGTCGTTACGGTGCTTCCGCCGAGGCTTATTATTTACTCGGCCTGGTTCGCGGAGCCACCGGGGCGGAGGCCGAGGCCGCCGAATTTTATCGCAAGGCACTTTATCTCGATCCCGGCCATTACGAAACCCTCGTCCAATGGGCCACGTTGCTGGAAAAAAATGGCGATGCCGCGCAGGCGCGCATTCTCCATCAGCGTGCCGAGCGCTTGAAAAAGTCCGATGTGAAAACCGCATAACCCGTGGAACCACGCGAATCCAATTCACCTTCGCCTGCGGCCCAAGCTTCGCCGCCGAACACGGTTGCACCTGCGGGCACGCCCGAGGCTGCCGACTGCTGGAACAAAATCGGCGTCGCGGGCGACAGCTCTTGCGAGCATTTGCCGGGCGTGGGCCATTGCCGCAACTGCGCCGTTTATGCGGGCGCGGGCGCGCAACTGCTCGACCGCGAACTCCCCGCCAATTATCGCCGCGAGTGGACCGAACATGTTTCACGCGAAAAAATTCATTCCACGCCCGGCAAAAATTCGGTGGTCATTTTCCGTGTCGGGCACGAATGGCTGGCGTTGCCGACGCGAAATTTTCAGGAAGTCGCCGAACGCCGTCGCGTTCATTCTCTGCCTCATCGCCGCCACGGAATCGTGCTCGGACTCATCAATGTCCGCGGCGAATTGTTGCTTTGCGTTGCACTGGGACGCCTTCTCGGCATCGAACGAACGAATGAAAAAATTCATTCCATCCAGCACCGGCTCGTCATCGCCGAATGGCAGGGAACCATTCTCACGTTTCCCGTTGATGAAATCCACGGCATCCATCGCTATCACGCCGAGGAATTAAAGCCGCCGCCCGTCATGGTCGCCCGCGCAAATCCCGGTTTCGCCACCGGCCTCCTCGCGTGGCGGGATAAATGGGTCGGCTGCCTTGATGCCGAATTATTATTCTCCACCCTCAACCGGAGCCTCGCGTGAAACCCGCTGAGCCCACCGATACAAGTTTGCTTTCGCTCACCGACTTGTTTCGGATGGAGACGGAAAATCAGACGGCCATCATCACCGCCAACCTGCTCGAACTCGAGCGCGGTCCCGGTTCGCCGCAGCAACTCGAAGCCTTGATGCGCGCCGCCCATTCGCTAAAGGGCGCCGCGCGCATTGTCCATCAGCAGGCGGCCGTGAGCGTCGCGCACGCGCTTGAGGATTGTTTCGTCGCCGCCCAGCACGGCCAGATGCGCATCGGCCAGGAACACATTGACGTGCTTTTTCAAGGCGTTGATTTGCTGCTCTACATTGCCAAACAATCTGGCGAAGACATCTCTGCTGAAGAAAATCGTCACGCGGCCCGTGCCCGCCATTTTCTCGCCATCCTCGCCGACATCACCGCGGGAAATGCCGTCACCAGTTCCCAACCTGCACCACTCGCGCCGGTTCTCAGCCAGGCGCTCGCGACTACTAACAGCACGCCGGATCGTGTGCTGCGTCTCACCGCGCAAAACTTGAATCGTCTGCTCGGCCTCGCCGGCGAATCGCTCGTCGAATCCCGCTGGCTTCATCCGTTTGCGGATTCGCTGCAACGCCTCAAGCGGATCCAGGGCGAATTGCGGAGCGCGCTCGACGGTTTGTCCGATGCCATTGCCAAACAGGGCTTGCCTGAAAGCGTGGTGGATCAACTCCATGAAGCCATCAAGAAGGCGGGCGAATGCCGGCAATTTCTATCCGACCGCGTGGCCGACCTCGAAATGTTCGACCGCCGCTCGGCCAATCTTTCGCATCGCCTGTATCGCGAAGTTTTGCAATGCCGCATGCGCCCGTTTGGCGATGGCATCCGCCGCTTCCCGCGCATGGTTCGCGATCTCGCGCGGCAGCTTGGCAAACAAGTGCGCCTGGAAATCCACGGCGAACACACGCAGGTGGACCGCGACATTCTCGAAAAACTCGAAGCCCCGCTTGGCCATCTTTTGCGCAACGCCGTTGATCACGGTTGTGAAACGCCGGAGGAACGCCTTCGCCTCGGCAAGTCCGTCGAATGCATCATCCGCCTCGAAGCGCGCCACAGCGCCGGCATGTTGCTCATCATTGTCGCGGACGACGGCGCGGGCATTCAACCGGAACAGCTTCGCGCTAACATTCTTCAAAAGCACCTCACCACACCGATCATTGCCGACAAATTGACCGAGCCGGAGTTGCTTGAATTTCTCCTGCTTCCCGGCTTCACCATGCGCGATACTGTCACCGAGATTTCCGGGCGCGGGGTCGGCCTCGATGTCGTGCAAAATATGGTCAAGAGCGTCCGCGGAAATATCCGCATGAACGCGCAACCCGGCAAAGGCATGCGCTTTCAACTGCATCTGCCGCTCACGCTTTCCGTCTTGCGCACGTTGCTGGTCGAAATTGCCAGCGAGCCCTACGCCATTCCGCTTTCGCAAATCAGCCGCACGCTCAAGCTGACCCGCGATAAAATTTCCACGCTCGAAGGCCGCGCCTATTTCGCCGCCGGCGATCAACAGATCGGATTGCTCACGGCCCATCAGGTGCTCGATTGCGGCGAGCCGGACACTCACGACGAATTTATTCCTGTGGTCGTGCTTGGTGATCGCAACACGCGCTACGGCCTGGTCGTGGATCGTTTCCTCGGCGAACGCGAACTCGTCGTGCAAGCGCTCGACTCGCGGCTCGGTAAAGTCAAAAACATCAGTTCCGGTGCGCTGATGGAAGATGGTTCACCTGTGCTGATCGTGGACGTCGAGGACATGGTGCATTCGATTGAGAAACTCATTTCCGACGGACGCCTCAATCAAGTCAGCCGCGGAACCACGCCCGTCATTGAGCCACAAAACAAGCGCGTCCTTATCGTGGATGACTCGCTTACCGTCCGCGAATTGGAACGCAAATTACTGATCGCGCATGGTTACATCGCCGAGGTGGCCGTGGACGGCATGGATGGGTGGAATGCCGTTCGCACCGGTGACTACGATCTCGTCATCACCGACGTGGACATGCCGCGCATGGATGGAATCGAACTCGCCTCGCTCATCAAAAAAGATTCCGACTTGAAATCCACGCCCGTGATGATCGTTTCCTACAAGGACCGCGAGGAAGATCGTTTGCGCGGACTCGAGGCGGGCGCGGATTATTATTTGACCAAGGGCAATTTTCACGACGAAGCGCTGCTGCGCGCCGTGGTGGATTTGATCGGCGAGGCCGGCGCATGAGGATCGCCATCGTCAACGACCTGGTCATCGCCGTCGAAGCGATGCGCCGTGTTTTATTGCAAGCGCCGGAACATGAACTCGCATGGATCGCGCGGGACGGCGCCGAAGCCGTGGAACTTTGCGCGCAGGACACTCCCGATCTCATCCTCATGGATTTGATCATGCCGAAACTCGACGGCGTGGAAGCGACGCGGCGCATCATGTCGGAAAATCCCTGCGCCATCGTCGTCGTCACCGCCGACGTCAGCCATCATACTTCTAAAGTTTTTGAAGCGATGGGTGCGGGCGCTTTGGATGCCGTAAACACGCCCACGCTCGAAGACCCGCGCAGTCCGGGCGGCGCGAATCCACTGCTTGGAAAAATCCAAACCATTCGCCGCCTGCTTGGCGCAGATCAAAAACGTGTCGGTGAACCGCGCCTCGCTGAAGCCGCGCATCCGGCTCATCGTCCCCATCTCATCGCCATCGGCGCATCCGCCGGCGGCCCGGCCGCACTCGCGCAAGTATTGTCGGAGCTTCCAAAAAATTTCCCGGCAGCCATCCTGATTGTGCAGCATGTGGATTCTCAATTCATGGACGGCCTCGCGCACTGGCTGGCGCAACAAACTAAATTGCCTGTTCGCCTCGCCGCCGAAGGCGAACATCCGCGCGCCGGGACGGTGTTGCTCGCGGGCAAAGAAAATCATTTTGTTTTCGTGACTTCAACCAAATTGGGTTACGTCACCGAACCGCTTGATTCCGCTTACCGCCCTTCGATTGATGTTTTTTTCAAAAGCATCCGCCAATTCTGGCGCGGCGATGTGATTGGAATTTTACTCACCGGTATGGGCCGGGACGGCGCGGAAGGATTGAAGGCGCTGCACGACGCCGGGCATCACACGATTGTTCAAGATCAGGCCACGTGCGCGGTCTTCGGCATGCCCAAGGTGGCGATTGAATTGAAAGGCGCGACTGAAGTTTTGCCGCTTCACAAAATCGGCGCGCGCCTTAATATCCTGTTGGATCAAAAACATTGAGATGAGCGACCCGGCCACAAATCATTCACCCGCCCCCGACGCCAAGCCGCCCTTTCGTCTGCCGGATTATCATGTGATGGTGCTGCTCGTGGACGATCAGGCGATGGTCTGCGAAGCCATCCGCCGCAGCCTCGCTTCGCAGCGCGACATTGATTTTCATTATTGCGCGAATGCACGGGAAGCCATCCTCGTCGCCAACCAGATCAAGCCGACGGTTATTCTTCAGGACCTGGTGATGCCGGAGATTGATGGACTCACGCTCGTCAATCAGTTTCGCGCGAATCCCGGCACGAAGGACACGCCCATCATCGTGCTTTCGACCAACGAAAATCCCGCGGTAAAAGGCCAAGCCTTCGCCGCCGGGGCGAATGATTATCTGGTCAAGCTTCCCGACAAGGTCGAATTGATCGCGCGCCTGCGTTATCACTCGAAAGCTTATCTGAACCAGTTGCAGCGCGACGAAGCGTATCGCGCCTTACGCGAAAGCCAGCAGCAACTCGTCGAGAACAACGAAACCTTGCTCGCGCTCAATCAAAAACTTGAAGACGCCACCATCGCGAAATCCGAATTTCTCGCGAACATGAGCCATGAAATTCGCACGCCCATGAACGGCGTGATCGGCATGACCGCGCTGTTGCTGGACACTGAACTGGCCGATGAGCAGCGCGAATATGTCGAGGCCACGCGCAGCAGCGCGGACGCGATGCTCACGATCATCAACGACATTCTCGATTTTTCCAAAATCGAATCGGGCAAGCTCGAACTCGAAAGCCATCCCTTCGAGCTTCACACTTGCATTGAGGAAGCGCTGGACTTGCTCGCGCCCAAGGCTGCCGAAAAAAATCTCGACCTCGCGTATTCCGTCGAGGATTCCATTCCCAAAATTCTGGTCAGCGACGTCACGCGCCTTCGCCAGATTCTTGTGAACCTCATCGGCAACGCTGTGAAGTTCACCCACAGCGGTGAAGTCGTTATCAATGTCAAAACTGCCGGCCGCGCCGAGCGCCGTCCCGAACCGGGCCATGAGAAGGATACGGATTTTCTCCGCCACCCCGAGGAATGGCTGTTGCATTTTTCCGTGCGGGATACCGGCATGGGCATTCCCGTGGACAAACAGCATCGCCTCTTCAAATCTTTTCAACAGGTGGACGCCTCCACCACTCGCCATTACGGTGGCACTGGTCTTGGCCTTGCCATCTGCAAACGCCTCAGCGAATTGATGGGCGGCAAGGTTTGGGTCGAGAGCGATTCCGGCAAAGGCGCAACTTTTCATTTCACCATCGCCGCGAAAGCCGCCTTGGCCGCGTTGCCACCGCCGTGGCAAAGTTTCCAACCGCAACTCGCCGGCAAACGTCTGCTCATCGTCGAAGACAATGCCACTAATGGCGGGATCATCGCCCATCGTGCGCAGCAATGGGGCATCATTCCTGAGATTGTTACTGAAGCCGCCACCGCGCTTGATCGTATTCGCGAAAACACTTTCGACGCCGCCATCCTCGATCTGCAACTGCCCGGCAATGACGGCCTGACGCTCGCGACGGAAATTCGCGCCCTGCCGCATGGGAAACTTTTGCCCCTGCTGCTGCTGTCGTCCGTGCGTTTGCGAAGTGACGATCAACGTCCCGCCGCCGTGGGGATTTCCGTTTTCGTTCACAAGCCGGTGCGCCCCACGCAACTGCTCGATGCCCTGTATCGCGCCATGAGCATCCAGCTTCAGCGCGAAAAACGTGCGCCCGTTTCGCCTTCGCTCGACGGCACTTTGGCTTCGCGTTTTCCGCTGCGGCTGCTTTTGGCGGACGACAATATTATCAATCAAAAAGTCGGCACGAGTGTTTTGCAAAAATTAGGTTACCGCGCTGACCTCGCCAACAACGGCCTTGAAGTTCTCGCCGCGCTCGAGCAGAAAGCCTACGACATCGTGCTCATGGACGTGCAGATGCCCGAGATGGATGGCATCGAAGCCACGCGCGCCATCGCCCAGCGCTGGCCGGAGCCGAAGCGTCCGCGCATCATCGCCATGACCGGCAACGCCCTGCTCGGCGACCGCGAAAAATGCCTGGAAGCGGGCATGGATGATTATATTTCCAAGCCGGTGCGCATCGGCGAATTGCAAGCCGCGCTCGAACGCTGGGGCGCGCGCCTCGCCAATCGGTCCGACACGATTTTTCTCATCCAGGAAGGCATCACTGGAGATGTTCTCGACCGATCGCTCATCGAGGAGCTTCGCACCATGCCCGCCGATGGCACGTCCATGTTGAAGGAATTGATTGACCTGTTTCTCGACAGCGCGCCGCAACGCATCGCGCAGATCAAAGAATTTCTCGATGACCCGCCGAAGCTGGCCTTTCACGCACACGCGCTCAAAAGCATGAGCCTGAACCTGGGCGCGAACCGCATCGCGGAACTTTGCCAGAAGCTTGAAGAAATCGCGCGCTCGAGCGATGACAAAAGCGCCCCGCGCGTGGCGGATGAACTCGACCGCACTTATGCCAAAACGCAGGCCGAACTGATTCCCCTGCGCGCGCAGGAAAAATAATTTTGCCGCGCGAAAATATTTTGTTTAAGACGAACGCATTCGAATCTCCTATGACCTTTTTCGAAATCGAATAAAGGTTCCGAAAAGTGGCGCTTGTCGGAATTACTTTCAAAAGTAGGTTAAGATTACTTTTCATTTATATATTTCATTCGACAATCGGTTTGCTTCTTATTAGAACCCAGTATGGCAAATGCGCGACTTCATTTGCCATACTGGTTTTATTTTCCATTTCTGAACCATCTGAGTGCGGGTGAAGTCTTTTTGACTGGAAAAATGCAAGCTCGTTTCACTGGAATAACAAGTCTTCTTAATATTTGCCGAAGAATTTAAATCATCGCCCGGCTTTTCACCTTCTCCACCGTTGACCGATTGAAGTGCGCCGTGCATTCTCGCCCGCAGATTAATTTATGCCGACTTTGCCCAACCGAATGCACCCTGGTGATACCTTCGGACTCATCGCCCCCGCCAGTCCCCCGCCGGATCCGAACACCGTGGATCATGCCGTCGCCGCGTTGGAAAAAATGGGCTTCGCCGTGAAGCTTGGCCGTCATACGCGCAAGCGCTGGGGCTTTCTCGCGGGCCAGGATCGTGAACGCGCCGGCGATGTCATGCGCATGTTCGCAGACAAAAAAATTCACGGCATCATTTGTCTGCGCGGCGGATACGGCGCCGGTCGCGTCCTCCCGCTTTTGGATTATTCCGCGATTCGCGCGAGCCCAAAAATCTTTGTCGGCTACAGCGACATCACCTCGTTCCATTGCGCCCTGCTTAAAAAATCCAACCTGCTCACTTTCCACGGTCCGACGGTCGCCGCCGCTTTCACGGAATCAAATTACCCGGAATTTTCCCGTCAGAGCTGGCTGAAAATTCTGACTCAACCCGTCGCCGCCGGTTCCTTGTGCGCCGGATACGATAAGAAAACCGTCGAGGTCGTCAGGAGTGGCCGCGTGGCCGGGGAACTCATCGGCGGAAATCTTTCGGTCCTGATGACGACTCTCGCGACGCCATATCAACCTTCGTTTCGCGGCAAAATTCTCTTCATCGAAGACGTTGGCGAAAAGCCTTATCAAATGGATCGAATGCTCACGCATCTCGCGAACGCCGGATTGCTGCAACAAGTCACCGGTGTCGCCGTCGGCACCTGCGACGATTGCGGCGACCCGCGTGCCAAATCCGGCGGCGAATTTCGCCAAACAGTTGAGGATGTTTTCCGCGAGCGCCTGCGTCCGCTTAAAATTCCCGTTGTCATCGGCTTGCCGTTCGGCCACGTCCCACACAACGCTACCATTCCCGTTGGCGGGCGGGCCTTGCTCGATGCCACAAATGGCGATCTCGTCATCACCCACCCGTCCGTGCGCTGATGATTCTATTTGATTGCGACCGCCGTCTTCACCCCTTTAAATCATCGCATGCGCAAAGTGAATGTTCCATTGGCCGCCCGCAGTTATGATATAAAAATTGGCGGCGGTCTGCTCGCGCGGCTGGGTTCCGAATGCGCCGCGTTCGAATTAGGTCGTCGGTGTGCGATCATCTCCGATGCGCATGTCGCGCCGCTCTACGCCAAAGCCGCTGAAAGTTCACTCACCCGCGCTGGCTTTGAAGTCGTGACCATCACCGTGCCCGCCGGCGAAACTGCCAAGAGCATCAAGACCGTTGAATATTGCTACGACCAATTTGCAAAGCATCGGCTGGAACGCAAATCATTCGTTGTAACTTTAGGCGGCGGCGTCGTCGGTGACCTCGGAGGATTTGTGGCGGCGACTTATTTGCGCGGCATCGCGTTCGTTCAGGTGCCGACGACGCTGCTTTCGCAAGTGGACAGTTCAGTTGGTGGCAAGGTTGGCGTGAATCTCAAGGCGGGAAAAAATCTTGTCGGCGCTTTTCATCAACCGCGCCTCGTGCTCTGCGATCTGGATACGTTGAAAACTTTGCCTGAGCGCGAATACCGCAGCGGACTCGCCGAGGTCATCAAATACGGCATCATCAGCGACGCAAAATTTTTCCTCCAACTCGAACGGGACATGCCTCGCCTGCTCAAACGCGATCCTTCCACGCTCGCACGCGTCGTTGCGCGTTGCTGCGAGATCAAGGCTTACGTCGTCGGCGAGGACGAAACCGAAACCGGTCTTCGCGCCATCCTCAACTTTGGCCACACCATCGGCCACGCCATCGAAGCGATTTCCGGCTATGGAAAATATCTGCACGGCGAGGCCATTACGATTGGCCAGATCGCCGCCGCAAAATTATCCCAGCGCCAGCTCAGCCTGCCGAATGCCGATGTCCAACGCATCGCCTCTCTTTTCAAAAACGCCGGCCTGCCCACCCAATACCAACCGACTCGCACGCAACTCACTCGTCTCGGCAACGCCATGAAGCTCGACAAAAAAGTCAGCGCGGGCGAAGTGAAATTCGTTCTGGCAAAAAATATTGGCGAAGTCGAATTCGGCCACAAAGTGCCCATCGCCTTGATCGAGGAAATTTTAAATTCAAAGGATTGAGCCATGTCTGCCGTCAGCGAAACCATTGTCCGCGAGTTTTTCGAGTTGAACGGTTTCCTCGTCCGGCAGCAGCGCAAATATATCGCGCCGCAGCGGCGGGAGGATGACGAGATTGATTTCTTTGTGCTCAATCCCCAACCGCGCGACCGCGAAGTGCCGCTGCCTTTTATTTTGGCCACCCAGGATTTGCCCGGGGTCGAACGAGCCGTGGTGGTCGTTAAAGGCTGGCACACGGAAACCTTCAGCCCCGCCGTGCTTGCCAACGCTCCCGAAATTTTTCGCTTCGTTGAACCCGGCTCGTTCAAGCGCGCCGCGGAAAGTTTTGGCGATGACGGTTCGCTCACGAAAATTTTGATCGTACCCGCGTTGCCGCAGGGCGAAGAGGCGCGCGCGCAAAGCATTGAACTCCTCCGCGCCAAGGGCATTGACGCCATCATTCTCTTTCACACCATCCTCGGTGATTTGATTCAGCAGACCGAATCAAACCGCAATTATCAAAAATCGGATTTGCTGCAAACCATTCGTGTCCTGAAAAATTATGATTTTTTCCGGGAACCGCAAATGGAACTCTTCAAACCGCGCCGGACTCGCAAAGCAAAAAAATCCGCCTGATGCCTTTGGCCGATTTCTGGTTTCCAAATCGCAAAAGTTGAATTACCATGTGTGCCATATATGGTGCTGGTGATTGATAACTACGATTCGTTTACCTACAACCTCGTGCAGTATCTCGGCGAGATGCAGGTGGAATTGCAGGTGCATCGCAACGACCAGATTTCGCTCGACCAAATCAGCGACCTCAAGCCCGAACGCATTTTGATTTCGCCCGGCCCCTGTTCTCCGCGCGAATCGGGGCTTTCAAACGAGATCATCCGCACGTTCGGTCCGAAGATCCCCTTGTTCGGCGTATGCCTTGGCCATCAATGCATCGGCCACACTTTCGGCGGCGAAGTCATCGTGAATTACCGGATGATGCACGGCAAAACGTCTCCCATTCGTCATAACGGGCAGGACCTTTTTGAAGGCATGGAAAATCCCTTTGCCGCAACGCGGTATCACTCCCTGGTCATCAAAAAAGACACCATGCCCGATTGCCTGGAAGTCACTGCGGAAACGGACGAAGGCGAAATCATGGGCGTGCGGCACAAACAGCATCCCATTTGGGGTGTGCAGTTTCACCCCGAAAGTATTTTGACGGAGAACGGGCGGACGATCCTGAAAAACTTCCTGAAACTTGGCTGATCCGCTCAACCTTCGCCGGCTTATTGCAGCCGGTAAACGATCCGCGCCTTGTCCAAATCGTACGGGGACATTTCCATGCGCACCCGGTCACCGACCGTCAAGCGAATGAAGCGTTTGCGCATCTTGCCGGAGATGTGCGCGAGCACCTGATGTTTATTGGTCAGTTCGACGCGAAACATCGTGCCGGCGAGCACCGCCAAAATTCTTCCTTCAATCTCGATAGGTTCTTCCATAAGGCCTTTCTTTCCCTGCCGATGAGTGAAGGTTTCAGGGTCGAAGGACAGGCTTCGAAACGAAACAAAAAAAGTGTGGGACTCCGCGAGGAATCCCACACTGCGAAATCAATTCAATGATTAACGGCTGTATTCGCGGCGACCGCCACGATCTCCACCGCCGCTGCCGCCGCGTCCACCACCGTAACCGCCGCCGCCACCGCCGGAGCGGGGAGCGCGTTCTTCACGGGGACGGGCTTCATTGACCGTGAGGTCGCGGCCGTCAACATTCTTGCCATTCAAGGCTTCGACTGCTGCGTCGGCTGCTTCCTTGGTTTCCATGGTGACAAAGCCGAAGCCGCGGGGGCGGCCACTGAATTTGTCCATGATCAAGTCCACGCTGGTCACCGGACCGTGCGCGGAGAAGAGGTCTTGCAACTGATTTTCGGTTGTGTTGTAGGAAAGATTTCCAACATACAATTTAGTGCTCATGATGATATGACTGACTTTACTTTTAGACTGACTGCTTCTTCCCAGACCGTTCCCGACCATCGGGTTTCAAATCATCACTGAAAACACTTTCAACTGAAGATTTTCCTAGCCTCGAAATACACGAGTTATCTATCTGCGGAGGCACAATACACTGAAAACCTCCAATAGCAAACGGTTTTTTAATCTGGCTTTCGCAATTTGCGAATATTCGGAAGGCAAAGGTTAAGGCTTTTGGGTAGTTTTTCCCTTTATAACCGCTAATTTGACGGTCCCCATCGATTCTCATCCGGCATTCAGGAAAGCGTAAATCTCGACCATTTCTTTGTATGCGACGGTGGGATTTTCGTCCAAAAAATTTCACAATCTCACGCACGGTTGGTAAAATATAATTATCGTAGCGGTGGAACGCGATGTCACTTTTTTCCGCCGGACACATGATTAGATCCTCCCATCGCTGATCAAATTTCATAAAAATTGTCGCGCGATGCGCCGATCTTCAAATAAAAACTTCGGCGCGGCCAAAACAACATTACACAATAATGAATTGAATTTCCCAACACCGATAATTCACAGACGAGTTACTCGTCAGGCTAGGCGTCGTGTTTTGAATTACAAAACGAATTCGTTGCGCGCCCCATTTTTCTTGTATCCACAATATAGTTAAATTACCTTCAATTAGCAGTTGAATTTCTCAGTTACTGAGTAACTCGTTTATGTCGAAGATTGCCCGTATCCGCCCGAAGAAAACCACCGCAAATAAAACTGCGGCGAAGAAATTGCCCGCCGCCATTGCGCCCGGCGAGGTCATTGCCGAACTGCAAAAGCATATCCTGGTGGATGGTTTCAAGCTCGTGGTTGATATCAAAAAGAGCCGCGGTTCAATCCTCGTGGATCAGCCGAGTGGCCGCGAAATCATAGATCTTTATAGTTTCTATGCCTCGATGCCCGTTGGTTATAACCATCCTTACTTTAAACGACCTGAAGTAGAAGCCGACCTTCTCGCCGCAGCCAAGATCAAGGTAGCCAGCGCGGATGTTTACTCGGTTCCCTTTGCCACATTTGTGGATACCTTCGCGCGCGTGGTGGGAATACCGGCGCTCAGCCGTTATTTTTTCATCGAAGGCGGTTCGTTGGCGGTCGAAAATGCGCTCAAGGCGGCGATGGATTGGAAAGTGCGCAAGAACATCGCCGCCGGTCGCGGCGAACGCGGGACGGAAATCCTCCATTTTGAAAAGGCGTTCCACGGACGTAGCGGTTACACGATGAGCCTCACGAATACCGATCCGCGCAAGATTCAGTATTTCGCCAAGTTCCCCTGGCCGCGCGTTCCGGCGCCGAGCATTGATTTCTCTTTGCCGATTAGTGAACGCAATAAAGATGTCGCGGCTCGTGAGAAGCAGGTTGAGAAACAAATTCGCGAACTCATCGCTAAAAAAGGCGCGGATATTGCCGCTATCATCATCGAGCCCATCCAGGGCGAAGGCGGCGATAATCATTTTCGCGGTGAATGGCTGCATACCCTTCGCCGCATTTGCGATGAAAACGAAATGTTGCTCATCTTTGATGAAGTCCAAACCGGCATGGGCTTGACCGGCAGGAATTGGTGCTGCCAGCATTTTGATCTCGCGCCTGATTTGGTTGCGTTTGGAAAAAAGGCGCAGGTCTGCGGCGTGATGGCCGGGCCGCGTCTCGACGAAGTGAAGGACAATGTCTTTCGCCTGCCGAGCCGCATCAATTCGACCTGGGGCGGCAACTTCACCGACTTTGTCCGCTCGACTCATTATCTGCGCATCATCGAGCAGGAGAAACTCGTGGATCATGCGCGGCGGCAGGGCGAGAAATTTCTTGCCGCGCTGCAAAAACTTTCACGTCGCCATTCTGTCATCACCGCCGTGCGTGGACGCGGACTGCTGCTGGCGTTCGATTTGCCGGATGCCGCGCGGCGCGATGCTTTTTGGAAGGGCGCTTACGAACTCGGCCTGCTGGTCGTGCGCTGTGGCGAGCGTTCCATCCGCCTGCGTCCCGTGCTTGATGTGAAGGACGATGCCATCGAAGCCGCGTTGCGCATCATGGACATCGCGTGCAGAAAAGTTGCATAATCTTTCGCCATGCCAAAATCTCCCGCCAAATCAAAACCAGTTTCCTCTACGGCTGCGTTGCTGAAAAAATTGGGGCTCAAGCCGACGAACCCCGGTGTCTTCTGTGGCGAATGGATTGGCAGCGGCGCCATCATTGAAAGTGTTTCGCCGGTTGACGGCAAAGTTCTCGCGAAAATTCGGCAAGCCACGCCCGCCGAATACGATCTTTGCGTTCAACGCGCGTCGTCCGCGTTTCAAAAATGGCAGATCATTCCTGCGCCCAAGCGCGGCGAAATCATCCGCCAACTCGGCAATGCCTTGCGCGATTCCAAACGCGACCTCGGCCGGCTCGTCACGCTGGAGGCCGGCAAGATTCCCGCCGAAGGCGAAGGCGAAGTGCAGGAGATGATTGATATTTGCGATTTCGCGGTCGGCCTTTCGCGCCAGCTTTATGGGCTCAGCATCGCCAGCGAGCGTCCGCAGCATCGCATGATGGAGCAGTGGCATCCGCTCGGCGTGGTGGGTGTCATCACGGCTTTCAATTTTCCCGTCGCCGTGTGGGCGTGGAACGCCGCGCTCGCTGCTGTTTGTGGCAATGCGACGCTTTGGAAACCGTCTGAACAAACTCCACTGACGGCCATCGCCACCACGCTCATTGCCGAACGCGTTTGCCGCGCCAATGGAATTGATCCTGCCATCTTTTCTCTCGTAAGCGGTGATGGTATTAATATTGGCGCGAAGCTCATTCACGATCGCCGCATCCCGCTCGTCTCGGCAACGGGCTCGACTCGCATGGGGCGAATCGTGGCGGAAGCGGTTGGACGCCGGCTCGGACGCAGTTTGCTCGAACTCGGAGGCAACAATGCCATCGTCGTTGCGCCCAGCGCGAGCCTTGACCTCGCCGTTCGCGCGATTGTTTTCGGCGCGGTGGGCACGGCCGGGCAGCGTTGCACTTCCACGCGGCGCGTTTTTGCACACAAATCCATTTTTGAAAAATTGACTGAACAACTGACGGCGGCTTATCGCCAGGTGCCGATTGGCAGCCCGCTCGCTGACGACACATTGATGGGCCCGCTTATCAGTGTCCAGGCCGTCGCGCAGATGCAACAGGCCATCACCGAACTCAAGCGCGAAGGTGGAAAAATTTTGTATGGCGGCGAGCCGTTGCGCGGGACGGCGTTTCCGGGTGGACGCTACGTTCGTCCGTGCATCGCCATCGCCGAAGCTCATTTCAAAATCGTGCAGGAGGAAACCTTTGCGCCCATTCTCTATTTGATTCCGTACGAAAATCTGGACGAAGCCATCGCCGCGCACAATGCCGTGCCGCAAGGGCTTAGTTCCGCGATTTTCACCAATGAACTTCGCGAAGCCGAACGCTTTCTCGCCGCGACGGGAAGTGATTGCGGCATCGCCAATGTGAACATCGGCACCAGCGGCGCGGAAATCGGCGGCGCATTCGGCGGCGAAAAAGATACCGGCGGCGGACGTGAAAGCGGCAGCGACAGTTGGAAGAATTATATGCGCCGCCAAACGGTGACCATTAATTACTCAGCCGAGTTGCCGTTGGCGCAAGGCATTCAATTCGGCTGACGCCCGGCAGCGCGCAAACATTGTGGCACGATGCCAAATTTAATATTTCGGAAACTGTGATAGATTAAACCTAACCGTGAGAAGACTATGATCAGCCCAGCTACTGAAACTCCTGGCGGTGCGTTGAGCAACTCCCTGCGTGAGGAAAGCCCTTACGATCCGCAACGGTTCGACTGGCCGCTCGCGTTTGATGCGGAAAAATTTCTTCACGAACGCATCTCCGCGTTTCTTGAGCGCAATAGTTTCGCGCGCGAGCTTGCCCTGCGCATGCGCGAGGAAACCGGCACCGATTTCTTCGAGTGGATTGATCATCTTGTCCTGTCGCCCGGTGATGAAAAAGCTCTTTGCGAAGTCGGCTTTGTTCTCGATACCGAAGCCGAAGCTCCGAAGACCGATACCGTCCTGCATCATCCTCGCGCCACTTTGCCGCGGGTGATTCTGCGCGCGGGCCACGTTCAAAATCCGTCGGTGATCGCTCTTCGTCCCGAATTCGTCGCCGACTTTGCCGCCAAAAATAATCTCGCCCACGAAATTGAAGGCGCGTCCTTTTCGCATTATCGCCGCATGCTCGTGCATCAGGAAAACGGCACGCGGCTCGAAGCGGTCGAACGCCATGCCTACCGAGGTTTTGTCATCGCGCCGTTGCGCGCCAGCGAACTTGAAGCCATCGTCAAAGCCCGCGAACTCTGGCATACCCGCAAGCGTATTTTTGCGAACGACGCCGAAGGCTTTGTCCTGGCCAACGATATTTTAAATCAAAGCATCCCGCTCGTGGGACGCGACCTGAGTTGCGACTTTTTCTTTGCTTCCGAGCGCACTTATTGGGAAGGCCGCAATCGCGCCGCGCGCATCCAGAAATTCCGCCAGGACCAACTCGGCCTGGGCTGGGGCAACCATGATCATCACACGTTCCGCTCGTCGCGCGAACATTTCGTGGACCTCATTGATTTTTTGGTGAAGCTCGGTTTTGAAAAACGCGAGCGTTATTATGCCGGTTCCGAAGCGGGCTGGGGCGCGCAAATCTCCGAGCAGCCCACCGTGGGCATTGTCGTTTTCGCTGACGTGGATTTGATGCCTGATGAAACCCAAATTGATTTTTCCAGCAAGCGTTTGCCCCCGGCTCCCAAGCTTGGTACGGTCGGTTTGTGGGTCGGCTTGCATGGCGAAAGTTTCCTCGGCGCGGGCATGCATCATCTCGAGGCGCGTTTTGATTATCAGTTGTTGCGCGACCAGTTGAAGGCGCAAGGCATCAATACGATGAATCCGTTTTCGAATTTTGAATTTCTGCGCCAGGCTTTCACTGAAGGCGAACGCTGGGCCGTCGCCCGTTCGCGGGCGGAACGCTTGCTGGCCGCCAAGCTCATCACCGGCGAGCAGTTTGAGAAATTCATGAAGGAGGGCGCGCTCGGCAGTCATCTGGAAAATTTGCAGCGCCACGGCGGGTTCAAGGGCTTCAATCAAAAGTCGGTGAGCGTGGTCATCTCCGCCACCGACCCGCGAAAGAGCCATTTTCAAACCGCTTCCGCGTAGAGGGTCATTTATATTTCTGGAATCCAGGGCGTGGTCGAATACCATCCAGCCGGATAATACGACCTCATGCTGCCCGCGTTTCTGACAACCATTTTTTTCTCGATCTCGGTGATTTGCGCCAGTCGGTCGGCGAAATTAATCGGCGGCACCGAGGCGAATTTTTGGCGGCTGACTTTCGCGGCGATCTTTCTTTCAATCTGGGCGTGGACTTTCGGCAAGGGATTATCGGGCGAAGGTTTCCCGGTTTTTCTCCTGAGCGGAATCGTCGGCATCGGGGTTGGCGATGTCGCGCTTTTTCAAACGCTGCCGCGGCTCGGCTCGCGGCTCACGCTGGTCGTGGTGCAATGTCTCACCGCGCCTTTTGCCGCCGCCATCGAATGGCTGTGGCTCGGGACAAAACTTTCGGCGGGAGAAATGGCTTGCGGTGCGATCATTCTCATTGGCATTGGCATTTCGCTCGCGCCGGATAAAAAACTGAACCTTCCGCGGCGCACATTAATAACCGGGATTTTGTTTGGCCTCGCCGCCGCTGGCGGCAACGCGTTTGGCGCGGTGTTAAGCCGCAAAGGTTACGCGGTGCTCAAAGCGCATGACGAATATCTCGATGGTGGCACAACCGCGTATCAGCGGGTGATTGGCGGTTTGGCCGTCGCGGGCATTTGTTTGCTAATCGTGAAATGGCGTGAGGTGAAAGGGCATCTGGTTTTGTCGGGAGAAAATCCGACGCTGCCTTCGCGCGAGAAATGGCGGCGGTTGTGGCCGTGGGTGCTCGCCAACAGCCTCGCGGGCCAAACCATCGGCGTGAGTTGTTATCAATGGGCGTTTCGGACCACACCCACCGGCGTGGTGCTGCCGATTGTTGCGATGACGCCACTGGTGGCCATCCCCTTTTCACTCGTGATGGAAAACGAGCGGCCCAGCATGCGCTCTATTATTGGCGGGCTGATTGCCGTAAGCGGCGTTGTCGGTCTCAGCTTATTGAAGTAAGGTGTCGTAAGTATGAATTTGTTCAAACGGCTGTTCGCGAAGAAAAAACAGGAAGAACCTGACGAGTTGCCCCCGGAATTTTTGCAGACAGAATCCCCGGATTGGCTGATCGAGCTTAAAGGCGCGTCGCTCGCACATGGGAATCATTTTTCCGTTCGCGTGCAACTGGTGAAAGCCGCTCGCAGCGGCATCGCTGATGTCGTGATCATGCCGCGCAAGGAAGGCGAATTTCCCCGCAGCTCCACGCTCACCCTGCATCAACCCGATACCGACAAACTTTTTGTGATCCTTGGTTTTTCTTTTCCCGACGACATCACGAGCGTGCCGGCGCCGGCTACGGACGTTTTGCCGATTGATATTTGCATTTACCATCGCGAGCCGTATTCATTTCGCGCGGCGCATTGCAATCTCGGCGGCGTGTGGCTTGAATCCAAAAAATCCGGGCCGCCGGTCATCGAAATCAGCCGCATCCTGCTTGCCGCCGCCGAACCGACTTTGCGTAGCACCGATTCCTTCACTTAAAATTTGCCCGCATGAATTCCTCCGAAGAACTGCAAAAAGCCAGCGCCGCCCTCGGCCTCGAATCCTATCGCCGCCATATCTTTCTGTGCGCCGATCAAACCGAACCGCTTTGCTCCACCAAAGAACGCGGACTCGAATCGTGGGAATTTTTGAAACGCCGCTTGAAGGAATTGAAGCTTATCGGACCCGAGCCGCTGGTTTATCGCACCAAGGCGAATTGCCTTCGCGTCTGCGTGCAGGGCCCCATCGCCGTCGTGTATCCCGAAGCCGTTTGGTATCACTCCTGCACGCCGGAAGTTTTGGAACGCATCATCCAGGAACATCTGGTCGGCGGAAAAATCGTCGCTGATTATGCGTTCGCAAAAAATCCCCTGGGCTCGGAGCGGGCTTGAAACCGTCAGCGACCTGAAACTTCGCTCACTTCAAATTATTCACCTTCGCGGCGAAAATGAAATCGCTCTCGGTCAAGCCGTCAATTTTATGCGTGCATATTTCCAGCTTCACCTTGCCCCATGAAAGAAAGATGTCGGGGTGATGCTGGATCTTCTCGGCAAGTTCGCCAACCTTGTTGGTGAATTCCAACGCCTCGCGAAAATCTTTGAATTTATATTCGCGCTCAAGGTGATGGCCATTTACCACCTTCCAGCCTCCGCCGGACTGGGTCTTTAATTTCGTCAAGGCGATACCGCGCAGTGGAAGTGTGCCGCTCTTGCAAGGAACGCATTCTTTTTCGGCCAAGTCATCCATAGTTTTTTAAGGTTATAGTGAAGTTGGCAGCACTATGGCCTCGTTCTGTTTTGCGGTCAAATGGAGTTGAACGCTTTTTGCCGCGTGCGCTTGTGCTACGCGTTCGGCCAACCGTCCGACGTACAATGTTCTTTGCAATAAGGCCGTTTTTATCGTAGATATTGCTCCCCGCATGGCGGGATTATGAAACCACAAGTCGAAATATACGATACGACCCTGCGTGACGGAACCCAGGGCGAAGGCATCAACTTTTCAGTGGCGGACAAACTCCGAATTGCTGAAAAAATTGATGCTTTTGGTATTCAATATATCGAAGGTGGTTTCCCCGGCGCGAATCCCAAGGACATCGAATTTTTCGCCCAGGCGAAGCGCAAGAAATTTAAGCACGCGCGGCTCGCGGCATTCGGCGCAACGCGGCGCAAAGGCGTGCCCGTCGAAGATGACGAACAAGTGCGCATTCTGCTCGAAGCGGAAACGCCGGTCGTGACCATCGTCGGCAAGACTTCGCTCCTGCATGTGAAGGAAGTGCTTAAGACGACGCCCGAGGAAAATCTCGCGATGATCGGCGACACGGTGCGTTACCTCAAAGACCACGGCAAATTTGTCATTTACGATGCCGAGCACAGTTTCGATGGTTATACTGAAGATGCCGAATACGCGTTGGCGACGTGGCAGGCCGCGGAAAAAGCCGGCGCGGATTTTGTGGCGTTGTGCGATACCAACGGCGGACGTTTGCCGGCGGAGATTGCCAGAGTTACCGCGATGGCATGCGGGAAGTTGAACACGAAGATCGCCATCCATACTCACGACGACATCGGCCTCGGCCTCGCGAATGCGCTGGCCGCGCTCGAAGTGGGCGCGGTACAAGTCCAGGGCACGATCAATGGTTATGGCGAACGCACGGGTAATTGCAATCTCACGAGCGTCATTCCCGCCGTGGCGTTGAAACTCGGCCGCACTTGCGTGCCGCGTTCGTCGCTGCCGAAGCTCAAGGAACTTTCGCAGTTCGTGGATGAAATCGCGAACATGGGCCACAACCCGCGTTTGCCGTGGGTGGGTTCGGCGGCGTTTTCGCACAAGGGCGGCCAGCATGTGAACGCTGTGCAAAAACTCGCGAGCAGTTACGAGCACATTGATCCGGCGGCCGTCGGCAACAAACGCACGGTGTTGATCAGCGACCTCGCGGGGCGCAGCAATATCGTGATGAAAGCGCAGGAACTGGGTTTCAAAGTCACGAACGAGACGCCGGAACTCAAGGCGATTTTGAATCGTGTGAAGGAGCTTGAACATCAGGGTTACGAATACGAGGCGGCTGAAGGTTCGCTCGCATTGCTCATCCGCAAGGCGCTCAAGCATGAGGAACCGCCATTTAAAATTGCCGGTTACGAAACGACCGTGCGGCGTGACGGTTCGCTTTCGGTTTGCCAGGCGACGATCAAAGTTTTGGTGAAGGGCGAAGTGGCGCACACGGTTGCCGAGGGCGATGGCCCGGTGAATGCGCTGGACTCGGCGTTGCGCGCGGCGCTGGTGCGTTTTTATCCGCGCGTCAAAAAAATCAAACTCACCGATTACAAGGTGCGCATCCTTAACAGCGGTCTTGGCACGGGCGCCAAGACTCGTGTGCTCATCGAGTCGGGCGATGGCACGAACGAATGGGGCACAGTTGGCGTGCATGACAATATTATCGAGGCGAGCCTGGGCGCGCTGGTGGACAGCATGGAGTACGGGCTCCTGCAAAAATAAGTTCGCCGGCGCTCATCTTTTCATTCGCATTTAACTCATCGAATTTTCATGTCTGAGATTTCAAAAGCATACGAACCGCAAGCCGTCGAGGCGAAGTGGTATCAATTCTGGCTGGACAAACAACTGTTCGTGGCGAACCCCGCCTCGAAGAAACCCGCATATTCCATCGTCATTCCGCCGCCGAATGTGACGGGCGTGCTGACGCTCGGCCACGTGTTGAACAATACCATCCAGGACATTCTTGCGCGCAAGGCCCGCATGGAAGGCAAGGAAGTTCTCTGGCTGCCGGGCACGGATCACGCGGGCATTGCGACACAAACTGCCGTTGAAAAATCGCTCAAGAAAAGCGGCGAGATTCGCCATCGCGACGATCTTGGCCGTGAAAAATTTCTTGAGAAAATCTGGCACTGGAAAGAAAAACACGGCGGCATCATCATCGAGCAACTCAAGAAACTGGGTGCGTCGTGTGATTGGACGCGCGAGCGGTTCACGATGGACCCGGAGTATTCGCGCTGCGTCCAAAAAGTTTTCGTCGAGCTTTACAAAAAAGGTTTGATCTATCGCGGCAAGCGGATGGTGAATTGGTGTCCGGCTTCGCTCACGGCACTTTCCGACGAGGAAGTGATCATGAAGCAGCAGAAGGGCTCGCTCTATTATTTCAAGGTTGAAGTGGCGGAGTTGCCGGGCACGTTTTTGACCATCGCCACGACACGCCCCGAAACGATTCCCGGCGATACCGCCGTGGCCGTAAATCCGAAGGACCCGCGTTACGCGCATTTGATCGGCAAACATGTCATTCGTCCGTTGCCCGTTGAATTTGCGCGCGAACAAAAACTCATTCCCATCATCGGCGATGAGCATGTGGATTTTGAATTCGGCACCGGCGTGCTGAAGGTCACTCCGGCGCATGACAAGGCGGACTTTGAAATTGGCTTGCGCCATAAGCTCGCAGTCGTTGACATCATGAATCCCGACGCGACGATGAACGATCTTGCAGGCGCGGAGTTGCGCGGGTTGGATCGTTTCAAGGCGCGCAAACTCGCGGTGGAAAAGCTCACTGAGCTTGGCGTGCTGGACAAGGAAGAGCCTTACACGAACAACGTCGGTTTCAGCGAGCGCGCTGATGTCCCGATTGAACCGCGCTTGAGCGAACAATGGTTTTTAAAATATCCGAGTCTCGAAAAGTCTCGCGCGTGCGTGGCGAGTGGCGAGATGAAATTTTATCCAGACCGCTGGGCGAAAGTTTATGATCATTGGATGGGCAACATCCAGGATTGGTGCATCAGCCGCCAGTTGTGGTGGGGTCATCGTGTGCCGGTGTGGTATCCGATTGAGAAAACCGGCGAGGCCGGTGCAAAAAATTACAATGACCGCGATGCGGCGAAATTCCACGTCGGGATCGAACCACCGGCCAATGCGGAAAATTGGGTGCAGGATTCTGATGTCCTCGACACGTGGTTCAGTTCATGGTTGTGGCCGTTTGCGACGATGGGTTGGCCGGAAAGTACGCCGACGCTCAAGAAGTTTTATCCGACGACGGACCTGGTTACCGGCCCCGACATTATTTTCTTCTGGGTCGCTCGCATGATCATGGCCGGGTACGAGTTCATGGGCGAGATGCCGTTTCAGAATGTTTATTTCACCGGCATCATCCGCGACAAGCAGGGTCGCAAGATGTCGAAGTCGCTCGGCAATTCTCCCGACCCACTCGATTTGATCGCGAAGTTTGGCGCGGATGCCTTGCGCTTTGGCGTGATGCGTTCCGCTCCGCTGGGCCAGGATATTTTGTTTGACGAACAGCACGTCGAACTCGGGCGCAATTTTTGCAACAAGCTTTGGAACGCCTGCCGCTTTCGTCAAATGATGGGCGGCGCGAACACTACCGTGCAGGGTGAGATTAATCCCGCGCTATTGACCAGCGATGACAAATGGATCTTGCTGAAGCTCGACGCGGCGATCCGCGAAGTGACGGCTTCGCTCGCAGCTTATAATTTCAGCGAGGCGACGCAAACGCTCTACCGCTTTTTCTGGAGTGAATATTGCGATTGGTATGTCGAGGCGAGCAAGGCCGCGTTCCAAGGCCCGGACGAGGCGCGCAAGGCGAACACGCTCGCGGTCATTGATTTTATTTTGTCGCATACACTTCGGCTGTTCCATCCGTTTTTGCCGTTCATCACCGAAGAACTTTGGCACGACATGGGATTTAATGACGACATGCCCGCCGATCAGGGCGGTCAGAGCATCATGTATGCGCCGTGGCCGAAGGCGTTCGAGCGCGAGTTTTGCGAATTCTACGGACTTGACGATTCGTTCCTCGCCTTCACGAATGCGAAATACGAACTCGTTTCGCAAGGGCGCAACCTCAAGCGCGAGGGCAACATTCAATCCGGCAAAAAGGTGAAGTTCGTCCTTAAGCCTCATGGCGAAATTTCTTCGCATGATGTTGCCGTGTTGAAAATTTTGTTGAATGCGGAAGCGCTCGATGTCGCGCCCAATTACATTCCGGCCAAGGGAACGCTCGCGGCGCATACGAACCTTGCCGATTTATATTTGCCGATGGAAGGGCTCATTGATGTCGCCGCTGAAAAGACGCGGCTCACGAAGGAACTTGAAAAAGTAAACGCCGAAATTTTGAAAGTGGAACAGAAATTGGCGAACCCCGCCTTCACTCAAAAAGTGCCGCCCGAAGTCCTGCGCGAGCATGAAAAACGTCTGGTGGATTGGCGCGGAAAGGCGCAACATATCCAGACGGCGCTGGATGCCTTGAACGGCTGATTCGCGCGCCGCAAGCGCTTCTATGAAAAAGTTTTTTCTCGCAGGCGTCATTTACGCGTGGCTGGCCTTTGCGGCCTGGTCGCAAACGAACGTCACGGCGCAGGCTTCGCAGCTTGAATTACAGGGGGATTTCAAACAGGCGGCCACGGTTCTTCGTGCGGCGATTGCGAGTGGAAATTATTCGCCGGCTGAAACAAAGACTCTCGAATTTGAAGCGGATCGTCTTCGACGCATTAAGATGGATTATTCGCTGACACAGGAACGGTTGTTTGCAGAACTTTCGGATTCCGTCCGGGATTTAACGCGCGCTGAATTTGATAAATGGATCAAGCTGGGCTGGTTTGATGGCCGTCCGATTGATGGGAGCGAGTTTTATTTCAAGGACTCGGTGGACAATCTTTATTTTCGCCATCCCGAGTTCGACGCGCGCCGCATGGATGGAAAAGACAAACGTCAAAAGGAACTTTTTCGACTCAGTGAAGTGACCGCCATCAAGCAGGCGTCGCTCGAACAAAAAAGTCCTTACGTGCTGCCGAAAACTTTTCACATCAACACGACGGTGACGGTCGCCAGCAATACCACGCCGAAGGACGAAACCATCCGCGCGTGGATTCCCATTCCGAGAAAAAATGCGTTTCAATCCGATTTCAAATTAATCTCCAGCGCGGCGGCTCCGAAGTCTATTGATGTGGAGAGCAGCCCGATTCGTTCGATTTATTTTGAGGAACCTTCCGCCGGCAATGTTTCGACAAAGTTTGCGATTGAGTATGAATATACCATTCGTGGCGTTCACTTCGATCTGCAACCTGAAAAAATCCAGCCGTACGATCCGAATGACGAGGCGGTGAAACTGTTTACGGGTGAGGCGCAGCATGTCGTTTTCACGCCGGAGATAAAAGCGCTGTCGGCCAGCATCGTCGGCGGGGAAACCAATCCGATGTTGAAAGCGAAAAAGATTTTTGACTGGCAATCCAGCCATTTGCAATACAGCTACGCGCTCGAATATTCCACGATCCGCAACATCAGCGATTATTGCCGGTCGCACGGCTACGGTGATTGCGGGCAGCAGGCGTTGTTGTTCATCACGCTCTGCCGTTACAATGGTGTTCCGGCGCGCTGGCAAACCGGCTGGGACCTCACGCCTAATGGCACCACGATCCACGACTGGACGGAGATTTATCTCGCGCCTTACGGGTGGGTTCCGGTTGACCCGTACATGGGCAATTATGCCATGCGCTATATCACCACGCTCACGGCGGCGCAAAGAATTGAGATTCGCGATTTTTATTTTGGCGGCCTCGACCGGTATCGCATGATCGCCAACAGCGATCACGAGCAGCAGCTAAATCCGCCGAAGCAATCGTTCCGCTCGGACGACGTGGATTTCCAGCGCGCCGAGATCGAGCACAACGGCACGAATATTTATTTCGACCAATTTTCGTACAAGCTCACGTATAAAATGATTCCGCCATCCACCGTTCCTTAAACATGCACCATCCCATTGATCCGAAGCGCGCGCTCGCCTGCGCGGTCAAAGCTGCACGCGCCGTTGGCAAATTGATGCGCAAGAACCTGAACTCCGAGAAAAAAATCAATTCTACGACGGCGCACGACATCAAGCTCGACCTCGATGTTCGCAGCCAGAAGCTCATCGGGAAAATTCTGGCGGCGGAATTTCCGCGCGTGGCGTTGCTGGGCGAGGAAGGCATCACCGGGAATCCCGACGCCAGCGCGCGCTGGGTGGTGGACCCGATTGACGGCACGGTGAATTTTACCTACGGCATTCCGCACGCGTGCATCTCCATCGCGCTGCAAATTAAAGTCTCGCGGGAAGAACCCTACGATCCAGACTCGAATCCAGACTCGATTTATCCCGATGATTTTATAACGACGGTGGGCGTCGTGTACGACCCGTTTTCCGACGAGTTGTGGACGGCCATTCGCGACCAGCCGGCACGTTTGAACGGAAAAATAATTCACGTCAGCGACCGTCATCGTTTGCGGGAGGCGATTGTTTCCATTGGCTTTGCCAAGACGCATACGAGTCTCGAGAACACCCTGCCCTATTTCAATCAACTCGTCCGGCGCGTCCGCAAAGTCCGCATCATGGGCGCGGCGGCGCTGGCCTTGACTTATGTGGCCTCGGGCCGGTTTGACGCTTATATTGAACGCGGCATCCGCCTGTGGGATATCGCGGCAGGCGGGCTGATTGTCGAATGCGCGGGCGGCGAATTTTGGAATTTTCCGATCAAGGGTAAATACGCTTACGGCATGATCACGAGCAACGGGCGGCTTCGGAAAAAACTTGAGGCCATTCGTTAATTCGGCTATTGCAAATTGTCGTTTATCTCATGAAAAACTTGCATTGCCTTGTAGTCTTGTTGTTGTGCGCATTTGCCGCGAAAAGTTCCCTGGCTGGTTCACTGGTGATTTTTCACATAACCCTCAGCGATAACACCAGCGTCGGTGATATTGAAGTGGAGCTTTATGACAAAGATAAACCCGTTACTGTCAAAAATTTTCTGCGGTATGTGGAAGATGGCTATTATCAAAACAGTTTTTTGCATCGCTGTCCGCTGAGCGTGAGCGGTGTCACGGATTTCGTCATACAAGGCGGCGCATTTGCGGTTCAAGGTACGGGCACTAACGAGACCATCGTCGGCATCCCCAGTTTTGCTCCCATCCCGGATGAATTCGCCGTCGGCACTCGCTACAGCAACACTTATGGCACAATTGCGATGGCTAAACTTGGCGGCGATACTAATTCCGCCACATCCTCGTGGTTTTTTAATTTAACCAACAATGCGTCTCTGGATGCCGCCGACACCAATGATCTGTTCACTGTTTTTGGGCATGTGGTTCGCGGCACCAATGTGTTGAATGGATTTATCGGACGCTCTTACGGAAATGGATTACAAGACCTGGGCTCTCCTCTCGATAGTCTTCCAGTGAATTTTAGCGGCTTCCGGAATGTCTTTTTTTCGGACCTCTATTATGTGAATATCTCGATTCTTAATCCGCAACTAAAATTGCTAACCAATGGAGCGCGGCAAATCAGTTGGAGTTCAATCAACGGCCTGACCAACGCGCTCGAATACACGACTAATCTTCCGCCGGTTTGGCAAACGCTCACGAATATTGTCGGCACGGGTGCGGTGGTGACGAACACGGATTCTGCCACGAATCTAAGCAGCCGTTTTTATCGCGTGCAGATTTTGTATTGATGTTTGGCTTCTCTGGTTGATTCAGCACGCAACGAGTGAATTTAAATAAGCCCGCAGTTTCGCCAGCGCCTTGGCGCGATGGCTCAAGGCGTTTTTAATTTCTTCGCCCAGCTCAGCGAAGGATTGTGAATGGCCCGTGGGAATGAACAGCGGGTCGTAACCGAAGCCGCCCGCACCCGAAGACTTCAAGGCAATTTCTCCTTCGCAAGCACCGTCGAATAATTGAGTTTGAAATTCAAATTCGTCCGCGGAACAAACGGGTGAAGTATTTTGTTCAATGAGATCTATCGCAGGCGTCAATGCCAGTACGCAACGAAAACGCGCCGTGCGTTTGCCGGGCGGGACATCACGCAATAGTCGCAGCAGCTTGGCGTTGTTGTCGGCATCGGGAGAATTGCCCGGCTGATTTGTATCCAGCGCGGCGAAGCGGGCGGAATAAACTCCGGGCGCGCCGTTGAGGGCGTCCACTTCCAAACCGGAATCGTCCGCGAGCACAAAAAGATTGGAACTGACCAATGCGTTCGCGCCGGGTTGTTTTGCCAGCCAGCGCGCAAGCTCGACCGCTTTCTTTGTGGCATTACCCGCGAACGTGGTGGCGTCTTCAACTACTTCGGGCGCATCCGGGAAATCACGCAACGTCAGGTAGTGAAATCGTTCTGACAGGATGGCGAGAATTTCTCCAACCTTGTGGGCGTTGCGGGTCGCGATGAGCAAGGTCGCGCGAGGTTTTAATTTTATTTGCGGCGCTTTGCCGCCGATCAATGGGTTCACTGAAAATTGCTTTTCCTCCAGTTCGCGCATCCATTCTTCAATGACATCCAAGACACGTTCGACATCCAAATGCTCATGGTGGGCCGGATATTTTTTAAGGTTCGTTTGCGCGAGTTTGAAAAGCGCCGAGGAAGGGCGCAGCCGGTTTTTCTGCAAGTGGACGAACGCGCCGGCGAGTTGAATGAGGCCTTTGTGGAAGGCGTAATTCGGACCTTGCCGGTCAGCAAGCCAGAGTTCTTCCAATACATCGTGCGCCTCGTAAAAAAGACCTTCGTTGAAGCACGCGAAATAGCCGAGGTAATGGGCGTTCAAATCCTGCCCGCGGCAGCTCTCGATCAGCGCGGCAATCTTCGCGCTCTTTTTACTCATGCCGGAGGATAATCCAGCGACGGGGCGCAGGCAATAGGGTGGGCGTGGATAGGAATTAAATGGGGCTCGCGAGTACGCTCGCCCTCCCCAGGGGAAGTGCATTTGTAACCTATGGAAGGGTGGACTGTATTTGCGGAATGTGGCATGGTGGGGACGGTTCTTTGATAGAACACATCGGACAGATAAAACGAATGGGCAATGCCGAGATGGATAAAAAACGCCATTAGGCGAGCCAAAAGGGTAGATTTGGTTCGGATAAGTGAACGATGGCTCGGATAAATTCGCCTTGGCTCGCTTAAGCTCGGATAAGTCCGCTTAACGGAGAGAAAAATTATCGGCAAATGGCAGTGCCGGGTTATTTTTGGCTCAACGGTGACAAGCGTCCTCTGCCATGGAGGCGTTTGCGCGGCGCAAAGTTGACAATCATCCGACGCGTGAGACAATGTTCCGCTATGGCAAAACCAGCTTTGGGCCGCGGTCTCGGCGCGTTGTTGGGCGGGGCTGCGCCAGCGGGCAAACCGCCGGCGACACCGCCTTCCGCATCCGCTTCCAGCACGCCAGCGCCCGCACCGGTGGATAATCGCGAGCGCGTGCAACGGATTCCGTTGGATCGCATCCGCCCCTGCTCTTTTCAACCGCGCAAGAAATTTTCCGACGAGGCGTTGCGCGAACTCGCCGATTCCATCAAGGAACAAGGCATCGTCCAGCCGCTCATTGTTCGCGAGCAAGGCGGGCATTTCGAATTGATCGCGGGTGAACGTCGCTGGCGCGCTTCGCAGTTGCTCGGCCTGGCGGAAGTTCCCGTCATCGTTCGCGAGGCAGACGACCGCGCGGTGCTGGAACTTGCGCTCATCGAAAATCTTCAGCGCGAAAATTTAAATGCCATCGAGGAAGCGCAAGGCTACTCGCAACTGATCGAGCAATTTCAACTCAAGCAGGAGGAGGTCGCGACGAAAGTTGGCAAAAGCCGCGCGGTAGTGGCGAATGCCTTGCGCCTCTTGAAACTGGTTCCGGCGATTCAAGATTCGGTTCGCGATGGGCTGCTCTCGGTTGGCCACGCAAAGGTCATTCTGGGTTTGCCCACTGAGAAGCAGCAAAAAATTGCCGCCGACCGCGTGCTCAAGGAAGGATTGAATGTCCGCCAGACCGAAGCGCTGATCACAAAACTTCAAGCGCGCGGTACTGCTCCGAAAAATCCGGCGATGCCTTTGGTGCATGACGCGAACCTGGTGGATCTTGAAAATCGTCTGCGCGAAAAATTCGGCACGAAGGTGCGCTTGAAATATCAGCAGGGCAAAGGCTCGCTGGAAATCGCATTTTTCAACGATGACGACCTTGAGCGCATTCTTCAAATCATTGGCGTCAAGGCGGATTGATTTGCCGCCGGGAGAACTTTCCATTAGAAATTATCGGGATGAACACACCTGAGTTACGAGAAAAATGCGCGCACGCACTGGACGCGGGCGCGGAGCGGGCCCGAAACATGAGCGCGTTCGTGGGGCTGGACGGTTTTGTGGATGAGATCATCCACGTCGTGGATAAACGCGATAATGCCGAAAATTTTTTGCGCTTGCCGACGATTGCCAATCTCGCCACGCGCCTCGCCGGCGCCGCGGGCAAGAGCGCAAACATCGAACTCGTCAATCAACGCACGAAGCTCGGCGGAAACGGTCCGATCATGGCGAATGCGCTCGCGAGTTTTGGCTTGCGCGTCACGTATCTCGGCACGCTGGGTTACCCCAAGCTGCATCCGGTGTTCGAGCCATTCGCGGAGACCGCTGAAGTGCATTCCATCGCCGAGCCCGGCCATACGGACGCGCTGGAATTTGAGGACGGCAAGATCATGCTCGGCAAACATTATCCGCTCAAGGAAGTCACCTGGAAAAATATCGAGGAGCGTTTCGGCAAAGACAAGTTCGCCGCGAAATTTCAGACTTCCGACCTGGTCGGTTTTGTGAATTGGACGATGCTGCCCTACATGAGCGATGTGTGGGATGCGATGCTCGCCGAGCTTTGCCCGGCGCTCAACGGGCCGCGCCGCAAATTATTTTTTGACCTTGCCGATCCCGAGAAGCGCACGCGCAAGGATATTTTGCGCGCGTTGGAATTGGTCGTGCGTTTTCAAAAATATTTTGATGTCATTCTTGGCTTGAATGAAAAGGAAGCGCTGGAAGTCGCGACGGTGCTGGGCCTGAATTCATTGGGCGGCGCGCCGGAAGATTTGAAACGCATCGCGGCGGACATCAATCATCAACTGCCGGTCAACACGGTCGTGGTGCATCCGGTGAGTTACGCGCTGGCTGCGAGCGACGGCGATGTCGCGCTGGTCGAAGGCCCTTACATTGCGACGCCGCTGATCACGACCGGCGCGGGTGATCATTTTAATTCCGGTTTTTGCCTCGGCAAGCTGCTGGGGCTGGACAACGAAATGTGCGTGCTGACCGGCGTGGCCACAAGTGGGTATTATGTTCGCACGGCGCAAAGTCCGAGTATTGAAAACCTTGTGGGGCTGTTGCGTGATTGGCCTACGAATGGAAAATAACGGCAATGATTTTGAGAGTTGTCAAATACGGTGAGCCGGTGCTGCGCAAAAGAGGCGTGCGCATCGAGAAGATCACGCCCGCCGTCAAACAGTTGATCGCGGATATGTTTGAAACGATGTATGACTCGCACGGCGTCGGCCTGGCGGCACAGCAAATCGGCCAGGCGTTGCAACTCACGGTCATTGACGTTCGCGAGGCGACGGAGCGCCCGTCAACGCTTGAACTCAATGGCAAGTCCGCTGATCCTGCGTCATTAATGCCACTGGTGTTGATCAATCCCGCCGTCAAGCCCGTGACGCCGCCGGTCGAGGGTCCTGAAGGTTGCTTGAGTTTTCCAGAAATTTATGCGGACATTTCGCGACCGGAAACGGTGGATGTAACCGCCATGAACGAGAAGGGGGAACAGATTGAATTTCGTTGCGGCGGATTGCTGGCGCGCGCGGTCCAACATGAACTGGATCACTTGAACGGCATTTTGTTCATTGATCGAATGAAGGCGGCCGACAAAACCAAACTTCAACCGGAGTTGGACGATTTGCAGTCTGAAACCAAAGCGGCGTTGGAAAAAGAAAAACGGAAAGCGCGCTGAACGAGAGGACGATCAATAAACCTTGCGCAGATTGGACGGGAGAATATTGAGTTCGCTGCGATACTTTGCAACCGTGCGGCGGGCGATAACGATGCCCTTCTCCTGAAGCATCTTGACGATTTCCTGGTCGGACAATGGCTTTGTCGGGTCTTCCTTCTTGAACATTTCGGAGATCATGTCTTTCACGCTGGTGTTCGACATGCCCTCACCGGTGGCAGTCTGGATGCCCGCGGTGAAGAAATATTTCATCTCGAAAATGCCCTGCGGCGTCTGCATGTATTTGCCGGAGACCGCGCGGCTGACAGTGGTTTCGTGGACGCCTACGACTTCAGCCACTTGCACCATCGTCAACGGCTTGAGGTGCGCCACGCCATTTTCCATGAACTCGCGCTGGCGTTTGACGATCTCAATACCGATGTTGAGGATGGTCTGCTGCCGTTGATGCAAACTCTTGATCAAAAATTTTCCGGCGCGAATTTTTTCGCGGATGTAATTCAGCACTTCGGCGGAATTGCCCGACTTCGCCATCATGTCCTTGTAGGTATTGCTGATGCGAAGATGCGGAATTTGTTCGTTGTTGGTTGTGACGAGAAATTCGTCGCCGGACTTGACCACGAAAACTTCCGGCAAAATGTATTGGTTATTGTCGCTGAGGAACGCACGTCCCGGACGCGGTTCGAGGCGTGCGATGCGGCCGATGGACTCCTGCACGTCCTCGACATCCATGCCGAGCCCGCGCGCGATTTCCGGGATGCGGCGTTTGCCGAGCGCATCCATGTAATCCTTGATGATGCGATATTCGATCGAGTCTTCCTGGCTGGAGCGTTCGAGCTGGCGCATCAAACATTCCTGCAAATCGCGCGCGCCGACGCCGGGGGGATCGAAAGTCTGGATGATGCGCAACACCGCTTCGATATCTGCGATGGGAATGTTCGTGGAAAAAGAAAGTTCGTCGAGGGTCGTCTTGAGATAGCCGTGGTCGTCAATATTGCCGATGAGCAATTCCGCGATGGGCCGCTGCTCGTCGGTCAACTGAGAATCGCGCACCTGCTCCAGCAAAACTTCCTGAAGCGACGTCGCGGCAACGATGGAATCGAACATGAACTGTCGTTTTTCCTCGTCCTCGGCGGACGCCTTCATGGGGCTGTTCGATGCGGTGTAATTGTCGCGAAAATCCTGGTCAATTTGCGTCAGCTTTTCAAATTCAGCGAGAAATTCCTCGGCGGTTTCGCCTTTATCTTTGCTGCCTTCGGCTTCGGCGCCGTCGCTAACTCCATCCGCCTCGTAGGTGACATCCGAGGGTGGTTCAGCCGGATCAGAAGATTCAGGAACGTCGCCATCCTCAGACTTCTTGTCGGCTTGATCAGTATCCAAGCTGGGCGCTTCTTCGAGAACCGGGTTCTGGGACATCTCCTGTTCGACCAGCGCCTTTAGCTCAAGGGTCGGCGCCTGCAGCAACGCAAGGGACTGCTGCATCTGCGGCGACAGCACCAGGGACTGAGTCATCCGCTGGGCCAAATGTAAACCTTGTGCCATGTCTCGTTATCTTAGTTTGAATCTGTAAATTCTCAAGCAAGAAGTGGTCTGCTTATTGCTTTAGCTATTCTAATGCCTTTGCGAAAATCCCAACCGCGTGCCTGGACGAGCCACGAATTACTCCTTCATCGGCAGATGCCGGAGCTTCCTTAACCCTTTTGGCCAAAAATTAATTGCCGTGGCGCGCGCGCATCAGTAGCGTGTGAGAGTGTCCGTCCAGTTCACCATTCTCGGCAGCGGTTCCAACGGGAATTGCGCCTATCTCGAAACCGGCGAAACCCGCATCCTGATTGATGCCGGGTTCAGCGCGCGCCAAACCCGCCAGCGCCTTGCCGCCATCGGCCGTGCGCCCGAGGGTTTGTCCGGCATTCTCATCACGCACGAGCATTCCGATCATATTTCCGGTTTGGTCGGCCTGGCGCAGAAATTAAATATCCCGATTTTTTGCAATCGTCTCACGCGAGAGGCGATCGAGTTCCAATTACAAACCACTTTCGATTGCCGGATTTTTTCCACGGGCGCGACGTTTGATGTCGGCGACATCACGATTGACACTTTTAGCATTCCCCATGATGCCTCCGACCCCGTGGGTTTTTTATTGCGCACGCCTTCGGGGAATATCGGCTTTCTCACTGATCTTGGCCACGCTACACGTCTCGTGCTCGAACGTATTCGCACCGCCAATGTCCTAGTGCTCGAAACGAATCATGACCTGAAAATGTTGCAGGATTCAGGCCGTCCGTGGAGTCTCAAGCAACGCATCGCCGGCCGCCACGGTCATCTTTCAAACACCGAGGCTGCCGATGCCGCCGAAGCCGTGATGTCCGCGGATTTGAAGCATCTTTACCTCGGCCATTTGAGCCGGGAATGCAACCATCCCGGCCTCGCGGAAAGTGTGATGGTCGAGCGGATGCACAAAATCGGCGCGCATCATGTCAAAGTGGAATTAACCAGCCAAGCTACGCCCTGCTCCACGCTCAGTCTCGCCGCGCGCGCGATGAATTATTTGCAGGAATCGTTTTTTTAATCGCCGGCGAAGTTCAAAATCGGCTAGAGCGATATTCGTTCGATCGTCACGGGTATCTTCTCGCGTTCCGCCGGTTTTAACGGAGTAAACAAGCCCCGCCAGAATCCCACGCCATATAATAAATGCGTGAGGAACATGAGCGGTATTGCCAAAACACTTTCGAGCAAACCACCCTGCCCGGCCAGCACTGCCGCTTGTCCCAATAACGCAAAGCCGTAAAAAAAAAGTGGAATCAACAGCCACGGCAACATTGTAGTGTGCCCCGACACGAACAATATCATCAATGCCAGCAGATAGACGCAGAACAATGGTGGCACGAAATTGGGAGCGGACCCGAGGGTGGGTTGCAGGCGAAATTGTTCCGCGCGACCGCGACCGTAGTTGCGCAGCATCTTAGCGAATGCGCCCAGATTATTTCGCGGCCGCCGATGCACGATGAACTCGGGGTCGTACAACAACTTGCCGCCGCGCTTTTGCAATTCGTCCATGAGCGCATTTTCTTCGTTAGGATAAAGCGCCTCGTTGAACCCGCCCGCTTCGAGCAACGCGTCACGCCGCGTCATGAGATTGCATAGAATTAATTCCTTCTCGCTGGATTCGCGCACCGCGCCGACCGGCGTGTAACGTGCCCGACTCGGACCAAATGCCAGCCAGCTTGCATGCACCAGCGCAAATACCTGTTCGAGCAAGGGCGCATCGCCCGGGCAAATATTTGGCCCGCCGAGCATTTTGACTTTGGGATCGGCGAACGCTTGAACGGCACGCCGCAAGTTTTCCGGCGGAGGCATCGAATCGTCATCCAAAAAATAAATCAGTTCGCCGCGCGCTTCCCGCGACGCCGTGTTGCGCTGCACGGATGGCTGTTTTCCGCGCGCGACGATGATTTCCAATTTCTCGCGCGGATAATCCAGCGACCGGCTCGCGGTGACCGCCTTGATGTCCGCCTGCCCCGGTCGGGCGGCGATCAACACGGTCACGCTTGGCAGTGGTTCATTCACGCCGCCTAAGCTAAAGTTCGGACATCCAAGTTCAAAGTTCAAAGTTGAGGGCGAGTGCAGGGTTTTATTCCGGCGGTTTGTAAAACCCGCTGTTCTTGCGTGAACGAAAGCGGTTGCGCCCTGTCGAACTATCGTTCACCGGTCTATGATTGCCATAGGTGCAGGACGGGCGCACACTCGGATTTCAATCAATGAGCACCTCAGCCGAAAAGATAAAAATGCTCGCGATGCCGTTGACCACGGTGGGGATGTTCATCGCCATTGCGGGGCTGGCTTATCTTTTTTTGATGCCGAAAAGTTATCGCGCCGAAGCGATGATCAAGATCATTGATTGGGTTCACGCCAGCGATTTGAATCATCCGTCCGACCTTCAACTGATTTCCAACCAATGCGATTGGATGCGCTCGGAAACTTTTCTCGATCAAGTAATAAAAAATCTCGGCCTCGCCGGGCAATGGTCGCAGCGTTATCACACCGCCGATGACACTTCCGCAAATCGCGCCCGCCTTTTATCCAAGGTCTCGATTTTTCCCGTGCCCGACTCCACGCTCGTCAAAATCCGCGTCATCAGCGACGACCGCGAGGAAACCGCGCGCATTGCCAATGAATTCGCGCGCATTTATACCAATCGCATCAGTCTTCAGCGCGAGGCCTTGATCAATGACAAACTTGGCGGCCTCAAGCAGCAGTGGACGAGTGAGTCCGAAAAAATCCAGACGGCGCAGGTAGCTCTCGACCATTTGTATTTCGACATTTCAAAAACGCGCCTGACCAACAAAACACAATTTTACGATGGCGATACTTACGATGAAATGAAGAGCAAGAAGATCCAGATGGAAGGCGAATATATAGAGCGTAAAAACGAATACGAACGCCTGAGCAAGCTGCCCACGAACCAACTGGCGCAAGTCCTGTCGTCCATGGACACGAATTCGCCGCTCAACACGCCGATGCTTGAGCTTGCCAATGCCCGGAACCAATCGCTAAAGGCGAACCTCGACCAAGGCCCGGATTCTCGCGAAGTGAAAAATGCCGCTTTGCTCATCGGGAATTTGAACCGAAAGATTGATGAAATGGCTTCGTCCGTCATGACGGTAAAACAAACGGAATTGCGCGGGCTCAGTTCGGCCATTGAGGAGTTGAAACAAAAAATCCAGAACGGCAGCACCAATGTCGCGAGCGTCAAACTGGATAATGCGAATTATCAAGCTGCCTTGAGCAACTTGAACCAGCTTGAGGAGGATCGCAATAATTTGGAAACAAAAATGCGCGAAGTGGAAAGCGCCGAGGCCACCCGGCCGACGGGCATTACTGCGGAACTAATCGAACGCGCCGAAGTGCCCGTGAAACCTTTCGCTCCTGATAGCTTTGCCGCCGCGATCATCATCGGAACGGGCGCAATTGCGACTGTCCTGGGTTTGCTTCTGTGGATAATTGGTGTCCAGTCGGCGGCCCTTGCCAAAGAACCGACACGCTGACGCAATCAGACGTTGGACAAGCGGCCCGTGGAATCGCCGAAGCGATCCAGACCGGTCGCGCCCATCCGGTCAGCCATACTCAGGAACAGATTGCTGGTGGGTTGGCCGCCATATTTCACATAACGGCCCGGAGTAAGTGAGCCGCCGCCGCCGCCCGCGAGGACGATCGGCAAATTCGTGTGCGTGTGCTGATTGCCGTCCGCATTGCCGCCGCCATAGACGATCATGGAATTGTGCAGCAGCGATTTGCCGTCAATGTCCTTCGTGTCCTTCAATTTTTGAAGAAACTGTCCGAATTGTTTTGCGTACCACAAATCAATTTGCGCGACTTTCTTAATGCGGTCCGGTTTGTCCTGATGATGCGAAAGATCATGGTGCCCTTCCGAAATGCCGATCTCCGCGAATGAACGGTTGTCGCCGTCATGGGCAAGGCACATCGTGGCGACGCGCGTCGAGTCTGTCTGGAACGCCAGCACCAGCATGTCGAACATGATTTGCATGTACTCGCCGTAATCCGCCGGGATGCCCACGGGCGTTTCCACATTCGGATCCACCGTGACACCAAATTGCTCGGCTCTTTGGATGCGGGTTTCGACCGACCGGACGCCAGTAAGATATTGATCGAGCTTTTCCTTGTCGCGCGCGTCGAGTTGCTTTTGCATGCGGCGCGCGTCATCGAGCACGAAGTCCAGCACGGAGCGCTGCTCAGCCTGCCGGCGGCGGATGTTTTCCAGGCGTTCGCCCGGTACGCCCGCGCCGAAGAGCCGTTCAAAAAGCAAACGCGGATTAGTCTCGGGCGTCATCGGCGTGGTCGGCGAACTCCACGAGATGTTGTATTGATACGCGCAGGAATAACTCGAATCGCACGCTGCGGATTTTCTCACGCTATCACAGGTCAATTCCAGCGAAGGAAACCGCGTAAGATGCCCGATCTGGTTAGCAATCGCCTGGTCAATCGAAATGCCCGCGTGAATATCCGTCGCGCTTTTCTTGATGCGCACACTGGTCAGGAACACACCGCTGCCGCGCGCGTGATCGCCCGCGCCGTCGGCTCCACCGATGGCATTGCGTTGATCCAAGCCACCCATCACCTGAACTAAATCTTTGGTTCCCGCCAGGGGCTTGAGAGTGTCGCTCAGTTCAAAACCCTTGCCCTCATTCGAAGGCCAAAAGGCGGATGGAATCGCGCCATTCGGAAAATAAAGAAAGGCCGACCGCACCGGCGCGCCACCGGAGCTAAACCCGGGTTTTCCCACCGCGGACGCCGCCAAAAGTTTCAGCGGCGTCACCGACGCAAATGTGGGCAAGGCAAGGCACGCACCCAGGCCGCGCAAAAACCGGCGGCGAGTCAAACCGGCAAACCTCTGCCTGTCAACCGTTTGCAATGAAGAAGCATTTCGTTTCATAGCTTTGGGGTCGTTTTATTCACCTGCATCATGCCCAATCGAAGCCGATTGGGCAAGCGTATCCGTAATTCGACGTTCCTGGAAGGGCGCAGATTCAATCACTCCGTATAAAAGCGCCGAAAACTTTCCGTCGTTCTGTTGCAGCCGCTCCACGATTTTATCCACTGTGTCCACGTCGTAATAATACAAGCCGCGTCCCAGCGCGTAGGTCAGCATCTTCTCGGTGAACGTCCGGTAAAAATCGGTTTGATGCTTCGTGGCCAAAATATGTTTCAATTCGCCCAGGTTTTTGAACGATTCGCCGGTGATCAACTGGCCCGAGGGATCAATCTCCTGCCCATGCTCGGTCGTGCGATACATGCCCATCGCGTTAAAATTTTCGAACGCCAAGCCGATCGGATCCATGCGATTATGACACGAACTGCACAGCGGTTTTTCGCGATGGATTTCCAACACCTGCCGCAGCGTTGGCTCATGATCCGCCATTCGCTTCTCGGAGATTTCCAGCGGCGGAATATTTGGCGGCGGCGGCGGCGTGGGATTGCCGAGGATGTTGTCGAGGATGAACAAGCCGCGCTTGACCGGCGAAGTGCGCGTCGGATTTGAAGTGACCACGAGGACATTGCCCATCGTCAGGACGCCGCCGCGCGGACAATCGGCGGGAAGCGTCACTTTGCGAAACTCGCTGCCGGTGACATTCAAATTGGTCAACCCGTAATGTTTCGCCAGGCGCTCATTAAGAAACGTGTAATCGCTGTCCACCAATTCCGTGATGTTGCGATCCTGCTGCACGATGTTGGCGAAATATAATTCCGTCTCGCGCTTCATCGCTTTGCGCAATTCATCGTTCATCTCGATGCGTGCCGGTTTGAAAATCTTCTGTGCCTTTTCGCGTAACGCCTGCCATTCCTTCTTCTCGTCCGGCGTGCGCTCTTCCGGCGGCTTATTGGACAATTCACGAAAACGCGCGCGTTGTTTATCCAGATCGGGATCAGGCCTTTCATCGCGTGACAAAATGGACCGCGCATCAATCGCCACCGTATCAATGTCACGCGCCTGCAGCCATTGGCCGGTGAAATTCACCGCCAACGCATTCGCACGCGGATCGGCCAGCATGCGCTTTACCTGGGCGTCGAGGTTCGTGCGCAACGTCTTCGACGCTGCCAAACGGAACAACTCATCATCCGGCATCGAGGACCAAAGAAAATACGACAACCGCGAGGCCAAAGAATATTCATCAATCAATGCCGCACGCCCGATGCGCTGGGTTTCCATGCCTTCTTCGCGGAACAAAAATTGCGGCGAAGCCAGCACTGCTTCCATGGCCCCGGATACGCCGGACTCGAAGGTTTTTTTGGGCTGGTCATAAATCTTCTCCGCCAGCGTCACCAGCCGCCGCAAGGTTTCGTCATCCACGGGGCGCCGAAACGCCTTGGTCGCGAAAGCCCCCAGCAATTCCTTCGCATAAGCCCGCCGCGCGCCTGCCCCGCTGGGCACAGCCTTGGGGAAATAACGCGAATAATTTTTTGGCGCGACCCAATATTTTTCATCCGTCGGCCCGCGCACGGTGACGGAATCAATCCGTATTATCAGTGCCCGAACCTGCTTCTCCTGCGGCGTCAACGGCTGCACTTCAAACACCATTTCGTGATCGCCCGCGGCCAGGTTCGCCGCCAATTCGTAGTGAAAGTTTTTTCCGGTGGCACGAACGTATTCCTTTTTCAGCATCTCCTTGCCGTCGAGGCGGAAAATCATCTGGCATTTATTATAATCAAATTCATTGTCCACATAACGCTCGTTTCCGCCGAGGTCCAAAATCAAATCGTATCGCCCGTCGTGCTCGATGTGATAGGTGTTCGTGACGGCGTCTTTTTCATAGTAGGACAATGACGTTGAGCCGTATTCCATCGAGTGATGTTCGCCCGGTTTCGGATGGCGAAAATTCCTTCCGCCGATCAAATTCTCGGGAATGATGTGCGAGGTCTGCGGGACGGTTTTGGCGATGATGGTTTTTGCCGCGTCCAGATATTTTTCCAACAGCATGGGTGAAAGCGTGAGCACATCGCCGATGTCATCGAATCCATAACCGGTATCGTCCGGGGGGAATTCTTCATCGGTATTGTACTCCACTCCAAGCAGGTCACGTATCGTATTGCGATATTCCACGCGATTCAACCGGCGCACGGTTACCCGGCCCGGATCGGGATGTTGCGGATTGATCCCAAACTCTTCGAATTTGATCCAGTCAACGATGCGCCCTTGTTCGTCGGCGGAAGGGCGCGATTTTTTTTTGGCGGGAGGCATCATGCCCGAACGCAGATTCTTCAACACGGCGAACCACAAGGTGTGGTTGGTCATGATGGAATCGTCCGTTTTGAGTTGATCGAACGCGATGCCGCCCTTGTTCTCACCGTCTTCGTGGCAGTCGGCGCAATACTCGTCAAGGATCGGCCGTATCTTTGCATGAAAGTCCGCTACTGCGGGCGTTTCCGTTGCTTGCGCAACCGTCACGCCGCAAAAAAGCAGCACGAACAAGATATACTTCCAATGCATGACTCTTTCGACGCCTCAACCCGGACAATATTCTAAAAGTCCGGCTTTTTATAGCGACCAGGATGCCAAAATGGCCGCGCGCAGCGACACCTCATTTTGGGTTCCCCAGTTTCGGCTAAAATTGCGTCGAAAGCAAGGCACTATATAGGGGACAAGCTATTGTCCACAACTCCCTCTTCCTAAGTCCTGTAACTCACCAAAGAAGGCTATTCCGCCACCGTAATCGAAGCGATCAGGCCGTCCAGGTTGAGCATGTACAATTCGCCATCGTTGTCCTCGGCGAAGCTCGAAATCGTCCTGGGTTGTGACAATAACATGCCTTGTTTCACGACCTTCCCTGCTGCTTTATCATAGCGGAAACCCCAAATCGTCCCCAACGCGAAGTCGCCATATATATATACGCCTTGTAGCGAGGGATATTTTTTCCCGCGATACACATATCCACCGATCACGCATAGCCCGGTCGTATGATCGGGGAACAGCGATTCGGGCAGCATCTTGGGGTTATGAGGGTATTCCATGACCGGATCAATATATTGCGCGCCTGGAGGCGACGGCTTGAAATAATGGGTCGCCTCGCGCGCGCACCAGCCGTAATTTCCGCCCTTCACGATCAAATCAATCTCTTCCCACAAATCCTGCCCCACGTCACCGGCCCACAAGTCGCCCGTTTCACGGTCGAAGCTGTAGCGCCACGGATTGCGCAAACCGTACGCCCAGATTTCGTGCTTCACGCCGAGCCCGTTCATCGGCGGTTCTTTTACAAACGGATTGTCTTTTGGAATGCCATATTGTAACTCGTGCTTGTTCTGGCCGGAGCCTTCCATCGCGCGCGAATTCACATCAATCCGCAAAATCTTCGCAAGAAACGTGGACGTGTTTTGGCCGTTGTTGTGGGGATCGTAACCAAGCCCGCCGTCACCCAATGCGATGTATAAATAACCATCGGGGCCAAAGCTCAACTCGCCGCCCTTGTGGTTCCAGGAAATCGGCTGCGGCACTTCCAGAAGGATGCGTTCGGATTTCAAGTCGGCCTTGTTGGGATCCTCTTTTGAAACGCGAAATTCGCTGATCACGCTGCGGCGCGGGTTCTGCTGGTTGTAATAAACGTAAAATAATCCATTCGTCTGGAACCCCGGATGAAACGCGATGCTCATCAGTCCTTCTTCGTTTTCGACGAATGGCTTGCGGTCCACGATATTGAAAAACTCCTGCGATTTGCTGCCATCGCTGCCCTTTTGCAAAATCACAATGCGCCCCGCCTGCTCGACCAGGAACAGCCGGCCCGAACCATCGGGAGCCTCGCTCATCCACACCGGACGATCCGCTTTGTATTCCGTGAACGCCGGCTTCAACACAACTTTGGGCAAATCCTGAGCGCCCGCCAAACTTGCCAGCGCGAGAAACGCCAGGCATCGAGTCACTGCGAAAATATTTTTAAGCATGGCGCGTACTGTAAACAGAATCGGCCTTGATGCAACCCCCTTGCAACATCCTTTTTCGGTGCTAGCTTTTTGTGTGCAAATGCCACGCATATCCATCGCTATGAGATTTCTAATTTCATGTTGGTTGGGATGCATACTGGTAGGTTGCGCTTCATCCACGGCTGCGTGGAACAACCGCATCGGAAAATACACGCTATCCCAAGCCCGCACAGAACTCGGCAAGCCCAACTCGGAGAAATCGTCGCCGGACGGCGGCACTTCCATCGAATGGCTCACGCATCCCGCGGGGCCCCCGCCAACAACGGGTTTTGCCGGTGCTCTGCGTGTCGGCGGTGTGGATCAGGACTTCCGACAACCGATGCCCCAGCAATCCCGAAGCGAATACCTGCGCCTGACCTTTGATTCAAACGGCGTGCTGGAAAATTGGTCGCGCGTTTATCGTTAAGGCGTCTTGCCGCAATTGGTTGTATGGCACAACCGGGCATAGCACTGGTAAATCACGGCGGAAACATCACGAAGTTTCACCCCTGGTTTTTTATTCGCGCCAAAATGTTCCATCGCCGCAATGACGTAAGGCCGGTCTTTTAGAAAAACAATCGCCCATTCCGTGACGACACCAGTAATTCCACCCGGCTTGCACGCCACTTGTATGGACGATAGCACTCCCGCATGAATCGCGCTCTTTTTGGGCTTCGATAAAATTTCCAAAATGTCATCGCACGCGGCGCGGCTGATAAATTCGCCGCGATATAAAATCCGCATCAGCCTCGCCGCGTCGGCGGGAGTCGAAACATTTTCTCTCCCCTGCGCGCGAGCATTCAAATCCATCATGCGGCGGCGCAGACGCGTTTGTCCGCAACCTAAGCTGCCCATCGTGCGATTCACATTTCCCATGCCCACCAAATCAATAAGCATATTTGTGGCCGTATTATCGCTCACCAAAATCATCAGCACACAAAGGTCGCGCACGCTTAAACTCACCGCGCCGGAAACCGCCGCCAACCCCGCCCTGAACATCAGGCGCGGAGTCTCCTTTTCAAAACGCATTGACCGCGCAAAGGCGCTCGTCAGGGCAGAAAATAGTTCCCACGCGCCGCCCAAAACACCGCTGCCCGGCGTCCGATCGCCTTTACTGATTCGCCGTAAATCGGAGAGGTTGAATTTTCCTTCCCCAGCCTGTTTGTAAACCTCCATCAGAATGGGAATCTTGATCGCACTCGCCTGTGGGAAAATCTTTTGCTCGTTGATAAAAAAAAATTCTTCCCCGGCCAAATCCAGTACCGCCAAACCAAACGTCCCGCTGCTGCGCCCGGAAATTTCCTTCAAACGTACTTCGGTGTCTTGACGAATCATTTGTGTGGTATCGCCCGGCATCGAGTGTCGTGGTGAAGATTTGCCGGATTTGGAGTTGCAACAAACAGTGCTAAACTATAGGCATGGACTCGCAGTGACGCGAGTAAAATGTGGCCCGCGCGCCTGCAAACAGGCCGATTGAGATTGCATTTTTCCCGAATCATCGGATAACAACCGTTTATATGCCTGGTGAAATTTTTCAAGCGAGCCGCTGGACCAAGGGAAATTTTCTGTTCCCCACCGTCATCGAAGTGACCGACCGCGCCGTCCTGCGCCGCAAGCGCTCATGGTTCAAACGCGACGAAATCAGCATGAGCATTTTCAAAGTCGCTTCGGTTCACATCCAAACCGGTATCATCTGGTCGAACATTTTGATCGAATCAAGCGGCGGCACTGATCCGCTCGAAAGCCACGGGCATCGCAAGTCGGATGCGCAACGCATCAAGGCGCTCATCGAGGATTATCAGTCGCGCCCGGAAAACCGCGCGCTTTCAAATTGATCTCGCGCCAACTCCAGGGATGAAGCGGGATGTCATCGTGATCGGCGCCGGTGCGGCGGGCTTGATGTGCGCCATCGAGGCCGGCAAACGCGGCCGCTCGGTCATGGTTCTCGAACATTCCGAACGCATCGGAAAAAAAATCCTCATCTCCGGCGGCGGTCGCTGCAATTTCACTAACGTCAATGCCGGCCCCGAAAATTATTTGTCCACCAATCCGCATTTCTGCAAGTCCGCCCTCGCTCGTTATCGTCCCGCCGATTTCATCGCCCTCGTCGAAAAACATGGCATCGCCTACCACGAAAAAAAATTAGGCCAGCTCTTTTGCGATTTCACTTCACGGCAAATCGTTGAGCTGTTGCAAGCGGAATGCAACGCCGCGCGTGTGGAAATCAAATTGAATTGCCGAGTGCTGAATGTAAAAAAATCTACAAACTACCAGTTGGAAACTTCCACCGGATCATTGGAATGCGATTCACTCGTCATCGCGACCGGCGGATTGTCTTTTCCGAAAATCGGCGCCACTGACTTCGGTTATCGCATTGCCAAACAGTTTGGTTTGAAAATGTCCGCGACGCGTCCGGGCCTCGTGCCGCTGCTTTTCAATGCCGAAGAACAAGCCGCTTTCGGTGAACTCAGCGGCATCTCGCTCGAAGTTGCCGCCTCCGCTGGCGATGCGACATTTCACGAAAACCTTTTGCTCACCCACCGTGGACTGAGCGGCCCGGCGATTCTGCAAGTCTCCAATTACCGCGACGAGACTGGCCCCATCACACTCGATTTGCTTCCGGGAAAAAATGCCGCCGAGTTGCTTGCGGCCCAGCGAAACTCCAACAAAGAACTCAAGACGGCGTTAAGCCAGTTTTTGCCGCAACGCTTCGTTCAACAATGGTGCGCGCGCGTGTCGCCGTCGCGTCCGCTCAATCGTTACTCCGCCGTGGAACTCAACGACGTCGCGCGGGGATTGCACGCGTGGCAAATCCAGCCCGCCGGAACCGAAGGCTACAGCAAGGCCGAAGTCACGCTCGGCGGTGTGGATACCAGCGAACTTTCCTCGAAGACGATGGAGTCGCGGCAAATGCCCGGTTTATATTTCATTGGCGAAGTCGTGGACGTGACCGGCTGGCTCGGTGGTTTTAATTTCCAATGGGCCTGGGCTTCTGGCCATGCCGCCGGGCAATTCGTTTAAGCTAACCCCGGGCGAAAATTCCTACTTGCTTCCGTGAGGCTTTGCAAAAATACGCCTCGCCATTACAGTCTCCGCCGAATGTTGATTCAGTTGGATGAAATTTTGGTTTTGCTGGTCGCGGTCGCGGGCCTTGCCTTGCTCGCGCGGAAACTTCGCATTCCTTATCCCATCCTGCTCGTCCTCGGCGGCCTCGTGCTCGCGATGATTCCCGGCCTGCCCAAGATGCATTTCGAGCCCGACCTCGTCTTCCTGATTTTTCTGCCGCCGCTTTTATTTCCCGCGGCACTCTTCACGTCATGGCGGGATTTTCATGCGAATCTTCGCCCCATCGGTTTGCTCGCGGTCGGGCTGGTTTTGTTCACGACCTGCTCGGTCGCCTATTTTGCGCATTATCTTATAGAAGGTTTGCCGCTCGCCGCCGCGTTTATTTTGGGCGCGATTGTTTCGCCGCCCGACGCCGTCGCCGCAACCGCCATCACCGAACGCCTCAACGTCCCTCAACGCATTGTCACCGTGCTCGAAGGCGAAAGCCTGGTGAACGACGCCATCGCGCTCGTCGCGTACGCATTCGCCGTGAACGCGTTGACCACTGGCTCGTTCTCGCTCGGCAAGGCGAGCGTCAGTTTCGTGTTCGTAAGCGTGGGTGGTGTGCTTGTCGGATTGCTGGCCGGTTGGCTCGCCTCGCAAGCCCAACGCCGCCTTGACGATCCTCCCGTCCAAATCACGATTTCCATACTCACACCTTTCGCCGCTTATTTGCCCGCCGAACAACTTCACGTTTCCGGCGTTCTCGCGGTCGTCACCGCCGGTTTGTATCTCGGCTGGCGCACACCTGAGATCGTGAATTCGCGCATGCGCCTCCAGGCCGGGCCCGTTTGGGAAATGATCGTTTTTTTGCTCAACGGCCTCGTCTTCATTCTCATCGGCCTGCAACTCCCCGCCGTTTTGAAAGGCCTCGCCGGTCAATCCATTCCGCTCTCGCGATTGTGCTGGTATGCGACGCTGATCAGCGCGGTCGTCATTCTCGTGCGTTTCATTTGGGTTTTCGCCGCGACTTATTTGCCGCGTTATCTCAGCGCAGCGTTGCGCGCGCGCGATCCCTATCCGCGCTGGCAGGAAGTGACCATTGTTGCCTGGACCGGCATGCGTGGCGTCGTTTCGCTCGCCGCTGCGATGGCCCTGCCCTCGGCCATCATCAATGATCCCAACGGCGCAGACAAAGATGTCATCACCAGCCTGATTATTTTTTTCACTTACTTCGTCATCCTCGTCACGCTCGTGCTTCAAGGCCTCACCCTGCCGCTGATCATCCGCTGGCTCAATGTCGTGGACAACGGCGATACCGAACGTGAAGAACGCAAAGCTCGCCTCAAGGCGAACCTCGCCGCCATGTCGCGCCTCACCGAACTTGAGCAACAGGAAAAGCAACCGATTGATTTGCTCCAGCGTTTGCGCGTCGAATATGAAGACCGCATCCGCCAGCTTGAGGCTTGCGATCAATCGGACAATCCGCCGCGCCCCGGCCATTTTTCCAACGCCTACGAATCCTTGCAGCACGAAGCGCTCGTCGTCGAACGCCAAACTATTCTCCAGCTTCGCAACGAGCGCGTCATCAGCGACACCGTTTTGCGTCGCATCCAATACGACCTCGATCTCGCCGAAGCGCGCCTCGCCGACGACTCCGAATAAGCGATGAACTCCCACGATCCCACCACATTCCCCCACGATCGCGCTTTTTTCAAAGGCTGGGCCAAACCCGGCCCGCGCCCGCCTGCCGGCATCGAACCTGGCGAAGGCGAAACGCTCGACGCCATCAGCGGACACTTTCGCATCTTTCAATTACGCGCTGGCCATCGTTTTTCCACCGATGATATTTTGACCGCGTGGTATGGCACGTCGTGGTGTCCAACGGCGCAGACGGCCCTCGACCTCGGCAGCGGCATCGGCTCGGTCGGGATGGTGGCCGCGTGGCGATTGCCCGGTGCGCGGTTCGTGACCGTCGAGGCGCAGGCTGAAAGCGTGCGGCTCGCAAAAAAATCCGCGCGCTACAACGGCCTCGAAAATCGTTACGAAATTCGCCACGGCGATTTTCGCGATCCGTCGCTCATTCGCCCCGAGGAAAAATTTGATCTCGTCCTTGGCAGTCCGCCCTATTTTCCGCAAGGCACCGGCATCGAAGGCGATCATCCGCAAAAAATCGCCTGCCGTTTTGAACTGCGCGGTGACATTTCGCATTACTGCGCCGCCGCCGCCGCTCACCTTGCGCTCGGCGGATTTTTCGCCTGCGTTTTTCCGACGGATCAACTCGCCCGCGTCGAAGCCGCTGCGCTCGCCGCCAAACTCGCCATCGTGCGCCGTCGTCCCATCGTTTTGCGCGAGAGCGATGCGCCGCTGATTTCCCTCTTTGGCATGATGGCCGCCGAGCACCTCCCGGCTCCGTTCCGCACCCAAACCTGGCTCGAACCCGCGCTAACCATTCGCCAGAAAGATGGCCGCGTGCATCCTGAATACGCCGCCCTCAAACTGGCCATCGGTTTTCCGCCTTAAGTGCGCAAGTCGCCTTGCAGGGTAAGGCAGCACTGCCGCGTCAGACATTCCGAAGGACGCATCCACGCACTGCCCCCGAGGTAAAGCACCTGCCAACGCCGCCGTCGTCCCGCAGGGACTACCGACAATCTAGGGCATGTTAGGGGTGCGCTGCCGCGCTGCCGTCCGAAGTCCCGCAGGGACGACAGATCTTAGCCCAGCAATTTATTGCTGGGGTTTTATCCGCATCCATTCCAAGTCCCGCCAGGGACGAAAGAATTTGATGAAATGAACGCGGCGTACGCCTGGATGATTTCAAAAATATTTCTTTCGTCCCGTCCCCTGCGGACTTCGCACCGCGTAACAGCGCCACCTTGCCATTTGGGGGTAATGCGCGGACGCGCCCCATCCTGCGAGCCAGCTTTTTTGCAATTTGCCTTTGTAAGGAATTCAGATAAATTGCGACTAACCTGTAGCATGAAAAATATATATACGTTGATCGCGTTGTTTTCGCTTTTCTGCTGCGGATGCAGCGCGGAAGACCCCAAACCAGCCGATAATTCCACTTCCACCCATATGGCCACCAACACAGTTGTGATTCCCGCGGATGCCGAAACCATCACTCTCGCCGCCGGTTGCTTTTGGTGCACCGAGGCGATTTTTCAGCAAATTCCCGGCGTGCTCAAGGTGACTTCCGGTTACACCGGCGGCAACGTCCCGAATCCCACTTACGAACAAGTCTGCACCGGCGACACCGGCCACGCGGAATCGTCACAAATTGTTTTCGATCCCAGGAAAACCAGCCTCGAAAAAATCCTCGAAGTGTTTTGGGAAGCGCACGATCCCACGACGCTGAACCAGCAAGGCGCCGACACCGGCACCCAATATCGCTCGGCGATTTTTTATAACAACGATGCCCAAAAGGAAATCGCCGAGAAATCCAAAGCGGCCGCCCAAAAGGATTTTTCCAAGCCCATCGTGACCGAGATCACCAAGGCCGGGCCGTTTTTCCCCGCCGAGGATTATCATCAGGATTATTATCGCCTGAACAAAAACCGGAACCCTTATTGCCGGCTCGTCATTTCACCCAAACTCCGCAAGCTCCACTTGCAGGAATAATTTAGTTCCTCTCTCTAAAAAAAATCGAAAGATAAATATATGAACATCTATTATGCAATCATCGGCGCCTTGAGCTTCGGCATCGCGCTCTCCGCTTTCGCCGCCGAGACGCCATCCGATAAATCCGCACCCGCCCAGGGTCCCACCGTCGAAGTCCGGTTGCTCGATACCAATGGAAAACTCGGCCCCAAAACCGCCGTACCCAAAGTCATCAAGACCGACGCCGAATGGAAAAAACAACTGAGTGCCGATGAATATCGCATCACCCGCGCCAAAGGCACTGAACCCGCCTTCTGCGGCAACCTGCTCGATGTGAAAAAACCTGGCGTCTATTATTGCATTTGCTGTGGATTGCCGCTGTTCACGTCGGAAAGTAAATTTCATTCCGGCACCGGTTGGCCCAGCTTCTTCCAGCCGGTCGCTTCCGAAAATATCGCCACTCATGTGGACACCAGTTTCGGCATGGAACGCACTGAAATTCTCTGCGCTCGCTGCGACGCCCATCTCGGCCACGTCTTTGACGATGGTCCAGCGCCCACCGGTTTGCGCTATTGCCTGAACTCCGCCGCGCTGACCTTCAAGGAAGACAAGCACTTCAAAGACACGTCGAAATAAGGAAGTGCATCAGTCAGAACTGTAGCGGCGGTCTATGACCGCCGAATCCTTCAGAAGATGGCACTCGTAGAGCGCCACTACAGGTTGAAATTTTCAATGCGGTTTTAGGGCGATTCATTCTCCTTAAAACCGCTTTTCATTTTTGGCCGGGCGCATCTTGACACAGTCCCCCAAGATAAAACCCTGCCAGTGCCGCCGAAGTCCCGCCGGGACGACAGAAATTTGCCCAGCAATTCATTGCTGGGTTTTCATCCCTTCAACCCAAGTCCCTACAGGGACGAAAAAATCATCCGCCCCCGACCAACGCCATCCTTCGTCCATCCAAACCAACAAACTCCCGCAGGCCAAAATGGTAAGGCGGTGCTGCGTCGCCGCCGTCCCCTTTTTCGAATCCCAACCTTCACCATTCATGAACTTATGCTGCGCCGCCGTCCGAAGTCCCGCAGGGACGACCGAAAATCCAGCGCACGGTAGGGCTGCGCTGCCGCGCAGCCGCCCTAAGTCCCGTAGGGACGAAAGATCTTAGCCCAGCCATTTATGGCTGGGTTTTAGTTCGCTTCTAATCCAAGTCCCGCCAGGGACGAAAGAATTGGATGAAAATGAAAGCTGCGCGACGTAAGCCTCGATGATTTCAGAAGTTTTTCTTTCGTTGCTGGCGAGACTTGATGGAACGGGACAAGACCTACACTAAAGTGGTGAGCTAAAGTTCGGTCGTCCCTGCAGGACTTCGGACGGCGCGCCATCCTGCCATTTAGTGGCAGTATCAAGATGCGCCCTTTTTGGCTGCTTCTCAAGTTTGCTGCTTGTTCCACGCTAAAATCATGGTAGATTCCACGCCCCTGTGGATATCAAAAGTGAAATAGCCCGGCGGCGCACGTTCGCGATCATTTCGCACCCTGACGCCGGCAAGACGACGCTTACCGAAAAGCTGTTGCTTTACGGCGGCGCCGTGCATCTCGCCGGCTCCGTCACCGCGCGAAAAAATCAGCGCGCCTCCACTTCCGACTGGATGGAACTCGAGCGCAAACGCGGCATTTCCATCAGCTCCACCGTTTTGCAATTTGATTACGACGGCTATCGCATCAACCTCCTCGACACCCCCGGTCACAAGGATTTTTCCGAGGACACTTACCGCGTGCTCACCGCCGTGGATGCCGTCGTCATGGTGATTGATGCCGGCAAAGGCATCGAGACGCAGACGCGCAAACTTTTCGAAGTCTGCCGCAAACGCCAGGTTCCCATTTTCACGTTCATGAACAAGTGCGACCGCCCCACGCTCGAGCCGCTCGCCTTGCTGGACGAATTGGAACGCGTGCTCGACATCAAGGCGTTTCCCGTGAACTGGCCCATCGGCAACGGCTCTGATTTCAAGGGCGTGTATGACCGCCACGAACGGCAGGTTCATTTGTTCGAGCGCACCGTCGGCGGCCAATATCGCGCGCCCGTTTCCATCGGCAACCTCGCCGACCCCGTCATTCGCGAACGCCTCGACGACGCCACCTATCACAAAGTCACCGAAGAATTGGGCATGCTCGAATTGGCTGGCGAATCTTTCGACGCCGACGCCGTGCTCGCCGGCAAAACCACTCCGGTCTTCTTCGGCAGCGCCGCGAATAATTTCGGTGTGAAGCTGATGCTCGATGGTTTTCTGAAACATTCGTCGCCGCCCAAGCCGCATCAAATTGATGATGCCGTCATCGAACCCGACCAGTCCGCCTTCTCTGGATTCATTTTCAAGATTCAGGCGAACATGGACGCGAAGCATCGCGACCGTATCGCCTTTCTGCGCATCTGCTCCGGCCAATTTCAGCGCGACATGACGGTTATTCACTCGCGCACCGGCAAAAAAGTTCGCCTGTCGAGTTCGCACAAACTTTTCGCCAACGAACGCGAGACGGTGGACGAGGCTTTTCCCGGCGACATCATTGGCCTCGTCGGCCATTCCGATTTCGGCATCGGCGATACCCTCACAACCGACGCCAGCATCCTGTATCACGAGATTCCCCGCTTCACGCCCGAAAGTTTTTCCTTCCTGCACAATCCGAACACGGCGAAGTACAAACAATTTCGCCAGGGTCTCGACCAGTTATTGCAGGAAGGCGTGATCCAGATTTTGCATCTGAAAGATTCCGGCACCAAGACGCCGCTTCTCGCCGCCGTCGGCCCGCTGCAATTTGAAGTCGCGCAATACCGTCTCGAAAGCGAATACGGCGCGGCCTCGCGTCTTGAACCCGCTTCCTGGACGGTCGTTCGCTGGCTTCCGCCCACGATAACGGAAGAGGAACTCGACGCGTTGCAGCTTCCGACCGGCGCCAAGCTCGCTTACGACAGCGATCAAAAACCCGTCGCGCTTTTCGTCAACGAATGGTCGGCGAATTATTTCGCCCAAACCAATTCACAAATAAAATTGTCGAACCTGCCGCACGGCAGCCTGCTCGCGAACAGTTAATCGCGCATTCACCCGGCGTTTCTCATGGCCACTATTATTTCCGCTTCCGAAGTCACCGTCCGCTATGGTGATCGCACCATCCTCGATGCCGCCACGCTCGGCGTGCAGGACAATGATCGCATCGGTTTAGTCGGGCGCAACGGCAGCGGCAAGACGACCTTCCTTCGCATTCTCGCGGGCCTACAATCACCCGATGAAGGCGAAGTGCGCCGCCAGCGCGATCTCGTCGTCAGCTATCTGCCGCAGGATTTCATGCTCGATCCCGCAAAGTCGGTCGCAGAAAATATTCGTGATGGCGCGCAACACGTCCTCGACTTGATCGCCGAATTCGAATCGCTCCCGCACGATTCCAAACGCCACGAAGATCTGGAGCATCGCATTCAGGTGCTTGAAGGCTGGACGCTCGACCAACGTGTCGCCACCGCGATGGCGCATTTGAATTGCCCCGCCGGCGACCGCCGTGTGGATACGCTTTCCGGCGGTGAAAAACGCCGCGTCGCCATGTGCCGCGCCATTGTTTCGCTGCCGGATTTCTTGATTCTCGACGAACCGACGAACCATCTCGACCCTGATTCCATTGAATGGGTCGCGGAATTCCTCGAAGGTTTTCACGGCGTTTATCTGGTGGTCACTCACGACCGTTATTTTCTCGATCGCGTGGCCAAGCGTCTCATCGAATTGTCCGACGGCAAATTCTTTTCTCACGAAGGCAATTACACCGATTACCTGCTCGCCAAAGCCGAGCGCCAGGAAGCCGATGCCACCGTCGAGCACAAGCGCCAGATGTTTTTGAAGAAGGAACTCGCGTGGGTGCGCCAGGGCCCGCGCGCGCAACGCAGCAAGCAGAAAGACCGCTTCGAGCGCTACTACGAAGTCGCCGCGCAATCCGGCCCGGTCATTGAGGAAGACATCGAACTCGTCATTCCGCCGCCGCCGCAACTCGGAAATCGCGTGGTGGAATTGAGCAACACCGGAATGCAACTGGGCGGTCGCACGTTGTTTTCCAATTTCAGTTTCGTCTTCGAGAACGGCATGCGCATCGGTGTGGCTGGCCGCAACGGCTTGGGCAAAACCACGATGCTCAAAATGATGATCGGCGATCTGCCGCCCAGCGAGGGCACGATCAAAGTCGGCCCGCTCACGAAATTTAATTACGTGGATCAGGGCCGCGTGCAGTTGCGCGAGGAAAACACCGTGCTGGAAGAAGTCAGCGATGGCACGGAATTCGTCATTTTCGGTGAAGGCAAACTTTCGCTTCGCTCTTATCTCAAACGCTTTCTCTTCACGGATGAGCGTATCAATACGCAGGTGAAATATCTTTCCGGCGGTGAACGCAGCCGTTTGCTTCTCGCGCGCATCCTGAAAAATGGCGGCAATTTTCTGATTCTCGACGAGCCGACCAATGATCTCGACCTGCCGACCTTGCGCGTGCTTGAAGAAGCGCTGCTCGCCTTTCCCGGATGCGTGCTCGTCGTCAGCCACGACCGTTACTTTCTCAATCGCGTTTGCAATGGCATCCTCGCCTTTGAAGGCGATGGTCGCATCACCCACAGCACGGGCGATTACGATTATTATCTCGAAAAGAAAAAGCGCGCTTCCGTTGTAAAAGCGGAACCCGCCGCCAAATCCCCTGCCCCTTCGCCAAAACCGTCCGCTCCCGCGCCCCCCAATCGCCCGCGCAAACTTAACTTCAAAGAGACGCGCGAACTCGCTGGCATGGAAGCGCAAATCCTGACCGAGGAAAAAGAAATCGCGCGCACCGAAGCCCTCTTCACCGAACCCAATTTTCACCAGCAATACGGCCAGCAAACGAATGAATTGCTCGCCAAAATCGCTGCGGGCAAGGCGAAGGTCGCCAAACTGTATGCCCGCTGGGAGGAGCTGGAACAGATCGCCAATGGCGGCGCGGCGTAAAAATCTTTTCCGAATTTCTCTGCGCCCTTGCGTTGCCGCGATGACACTTTAGACTTCGTCCGCGATGTTGAATCTGAACACACTGAACCCGCAGCAGCGGCTCGCCGTCGAGACCGTCAACGGCCCCGTGCTCATTCTCGCGGGCGCCGGCACGGGCAAGACGCGGGTCATCACCTTTCGCATCGCGCACATGGTCGAGAAGGGAATTTCGCGCGGAAATATTCTTGGCGTCACCTTCACAAACAAGGCCGCGCGCGAAATGCAGGAGCGAGTTTCGAAATTGCTGCCGCGCCTTGGTCCCGGTCCGAATGGCGAAAAACCGGAGCGTCCCACCATCTGCACCTTCCATTCGCTGTGCGTGCGGATTTTGCGCCAGCACATCGAACTGCTTGGTTACAAACGCAATTTCGTCATTTACGACGAGTCCGAACAGCTTGGCGCGATCAAAAAAATTCTCAGCCACCTTTCCGCCAAAGGCGAAAAGACCGATCCGGCGGCAATTTTGAGTTTGCTCAGCCGTTACAAAAATGGCGGCGCGCGCGCGGCGGCGTTCGCCGAGCCAAGCGTTGCGGCGATGGCCGAGCATATCAAGACGCGTTACGAATCCGCCTTGCGCGCGTGTAATGCGGTTGATTTCGATGATTTGATTTTGCTCACGCTGCGGCTCTTCAATGAGCACCCCGAAGCTCTCGAAGCCTGCCGCGCCAAATTTCGTTACGTGATGGTGGATGAATATCAGGACACCAACGCCGCGCAGTTCAATCTCGTGCATCAACTGACGCGGGAGCATCGCAACTTGTGTGTGGTCGGTGATGATGATCAAAGCATCTACGGCTGGCGCGGCGCGGAAATCGCCAACCTGCTCGACATGGAAAAACATTACCCCACGGTCAAGGTCGTCAAGCTCGAGCAAAATTACCGTTCCACCACCACCATCCTTCAGGCCGCCAACGCCGTCATCAAAAACAATGCGCGCCGGCGCGGCAAACAATTATGGTCGCAAAAAGGCCACGGCGAAAAAATCATGCTGCACGCTTTTCCCGACGACGAGACCGAGGCAAAGACTGTCGTCGAACAAATTGAATACGCGCGCCTCACCAGCCGTGTGCCGTGGCAGGACCAGGCCATCTTGTTTCGCACGAACCTCCAGTCGCGCGCCTTGGAAACCGCCCTTCGCCAATCCAGTGTGCGTTATCATTTGATCGGCGGGCAAAGTTATTTCGATCGCCGCGAAATCAAGGATTTTCTCGCGTATCTCAAATTGTTCATCAACCCGAACGACGACATCAGCCTCCTGCGCATCGCCAACGTGCCCGCGCGCGGGCTCAGCGACGTCACGATGGAACGCCTCCTCGCCGCGAGCCAGGAACGCCATTGCTCCGTCTTCGCGGCTATGAAAAATCCGGCGGTCACGACGACCTTCATGACGAAAGCGCGGGAAAGCATCGAAGCCTTCGTCCAATTCATCGAAGATACCCGCGCGCCCTTGAACGCGGGTCAAAGCCTGTCACTGCAAGTTTGGGCGGACCGTTTTCTGGATGAAACCGGTTACCTGAATGAATTGCGTCGCTCGGAGAAAACCCCCGAGGCGTCTGAGAATCGCGTGCGTAACTTAAAAGAACTGGTCGCGACCCTCGACGGCGGCAAAACCCTGACCGAACTTCCCGCCGAACGGTTGCTGTCCTTCCTCGAAGAACTGACGCTCGACAGCGACCGCGAAGAAGAAAAGGAAGCCCAGGGCGATGCCGTCACGCTCATCACCATGCACAGTTGCAAAGGCCTTGAATTTCCCCACGTTTACGTGGTCGGCTTGGAAGACGGTTTGCTCCCGCATTCCCGCTCGAAAGTCGAAGGCACGCTGGACGAAGAGCGCCGCCTTTTTTACGTAGCCATCACCCGCGCTATGCAGACCCTCACGATCAGCCATTGCGCCGGCCGCAAGAAATACGGCCAGATGATGCCCTGCCACCCCTCGCCTTTCCTCAAGGAACTGCCGGAAGAACTGGTCGAACACGGTGATGAAAAAGCCAAACAACCCGTGACCGTGGACTCCGGCAAAAACCGTTTCGCCGCCATGCGCGACATGCTGGACTGAGAATTTTCCCGCCGTTCTCAGCTTTTTTATTTTTTTCCAAAAAGTTGTGGACAAATTTCAAGAACGGATTTGTAATCCGATTGCGCGCTCAAAGAATATTTGAGCGAAGCATTTTAGTCCTGCATCCCGTCCTGACTTCCTCACAGAGCAAGGTGCAAGCATAACCGCCGTGGTGTGTCCCTTGATGCTTGTTGTACCAATTTTCGGCCCCGCCATGGCACAAACAACTCAACTACCTGAATGCCATGAAGTCCTTACTATCCAAAATCCTGGGTCGCACCGGCGACTTTTCCGACGTCCAACCCCTGATCGCGTTTTTCCTCGGAGGCGCGCTGCTCGCGGTTTTCTTAACCATCATTCTCCAACCCCGCCGCAAGTCCGGCGAACCCCGCAGCCTTGTGTGGACACTCTACTCGCAGTCGGGAACCTTTCTTTGGGCGCTCTTGCTGGTATCATTATTGAGCGGCGGCGTGAATGTGTTTCGCTCCTATTTGCATCAGATCGTCTCGAATTTCCAACGCAGCCACGGACGCATCACCGAGGCGAATTACAACGCGGTCCAAACCATTTGGGGCGGCGAACAAAGTCAGGGCGAATTACAAATGGATCTCTACTGGGAGGAGGAAGTCACCGAGCGCATCGAGTCAGAAGACCTGACGAAACCCGCCATCCTCCGCAAGAAAACCGTGCGGCACGAGATCACGTCGAACCCCTTCATCTCGGCGCGGCATGACGTGACCTTGCGGCAAAACGCCCGCAAGAAAGGTTCAGCTTTCTACGGCGGCTACGACACCGATTGCCGATTCGCCTGGCGGCTTCAAAATCCCGCCGACCGCCCGTTGCGCGCCGAAATTAAATTCCCGCTCCCATCCCACGGCGCCGTTTACAACGACCTTTTCGCCACATTGGACGGCAAAGACGTGCTGCCGCAAATGGAACTCAAGGACAATTCGTTGAACCTGGCGCGCGATTTGAATCCCGGCGAGATACTGGACCTCAAACTCGGTTTCAAAAGCCGCGGAATGTCCTGCTGGTATTTCCAGGTAACCGACGCCCGCGAAATCCGCGACTTCACCCTCACCTTGAATCTGCCCGACTTGCCCAAAGCCCACTTGAATAATCCCGAAGGCTGCATGACGCCCACCGACGTGAAGCCGACCGCTGGCGGCTTGGGATCCCTGCTGACCTACCGCCTCGATCATGCCATTTCCAGCAAGGGCATGGGCGTCGCTTTGCCAACTCCACCGCAACCAGGCGCGGTCACGAATGCCGTCCTCGGCGAAACCGAACGAAGCTGGCTGCTCATCTTCGCGCTGCTTGTGCTGGGGCTGACGATCGCGTCCGTCAAGACCGCCGTTTTGACGAGCCTGCTGTTCGGCGCGGCCACGGCGTTGGGTTACGGATTGCTCGGTGATTTCAGCGACTTGCTTTTCGGTTTTTGGGGAACCGTCGCGCTGGTGCTGACGCCCGCATTCGTTCTGCTCGCGTGGCTGCTGCACAAACTCATGCCGGGCCTCAGTGGAAAATTGATGGCCTTGCAACTTTTACTCTACGGCGTCTTATTGCCGTGCGCCGCTGGCCTCGACGCGGAACGACAATCTCTCTACCTGAACGTCTGCGCCGGTCTGCTGCTCGCGTTCGTCACCTGGCAACTCATGGAGTCAAAGCATCACGCCAGTCTCCGGGAAACCGCCACCGCTTAATCTAAAAAGCAAAACGGCCGCCCGATATTTTCGGGCGGCCGTTGTTACTGGCGATATCGTTACTTCTTCTTGGCCGTCCGGCTTTCGAGCGCCGCTTGCGCCGCTGCGAGGCGCGCCACGGGAACGCGGAACGGTGAGCAGCTCACATAATTCAAACCAAGCTTGTCACAGAACTTCACGCTGTCCGGGTCGCCGCCGTGTTCGCCGCAGATGCCGAGCTTGATTCCAGGACGAGTCATATTGCCCTTCTCCACCGCGATCTTCATGAGCTGCCCCACGCCGACCTGATCGAGCGTCGCGAACGGGTTCTTCTTGAACACTTCGTTTTCCACGTATGGCATGAGGAACGAACCCATGTCGTCGCGGCTGATGCCCAGTGTCGTTTGCGTCAAGTCGTTCGTGCCGAAGCTGAAAAACTCCGCCGTCTCGGCAATCTCATTCGCCGTGAGCGCACCGCGCGGGATCTCGATCATCGTGCCGACCATATAATCAATCTTGATCTTCTTCTCGGCCATGACTTCCTTGGCCACGCGATGCACGATCTCCACTTGCAGGTCGAGTTCCTTCTTGAAACCAACCAGTGGGATCATCACTTCCGGCTTCACTTTGATCTTTTGCTTCGCCACGTCGGCAGCCGCTTCAAACACCGCGCGCGCCTGCATTTCCGTGATCTCAGGATACGCGATGCCCAAACGGCAGCCGCGATGTCCAAGCATCGGATTGAATTCGTGCAACTGTTCAACGCGCTTCTTGATGCGTTCGACCGGCACGCCGAGCTTCGCCGCGAGGTCAACTTGCGCCTGGCCTTCGTGCGGGACGAATTCATGCAACGGCGGATCGAGAAAACGAATCGTCGCCGGATGACCCTTGAGCGCCTTGAAGATACCCGTGAAATCCTCGCGTTGATACGGCAGCAACTTCGCGAGCGCCTTTTTGCGGTCGCCGACGTTTTCCGCCAGGATCATTTCGCGCATCGCATCAATGCGATTGCCCTCGAAGAACATATGCTCCGTGCGCGTGAGACCGATGCCCACCGCGCCGAACGCCATTGCCGTCGCCGCCTGTTCGGGCGTGTCTGCGTTCGTGCGCACCTGCATGCGGGTCACCTTCGCGCACCATTGCATGAGCTTGAGATAATTCTTAAACTTCTCCGTCGCCTGCGCGGCCTTGTCGCCGTTCAACAACCCGGCGAGAATTTCTGAAGGCGCCGTCTTGATCGCGCCACCGTAAACCGTGCCGATGGTCCCATCAATCGAAAGAAAATCTCCTTCGTGATACGTCGCGCCCGAAGCCTTCACGGTCTTCGCCGCGTAATCAATTTCCAGCGCGCTCGCGCCGCAAACACAGACCTTGCCCATCTGACGAGCAACCAGCGCCGCGTGCGAACTCACGCCGCCCTTCGCGGTCAGGATGCCTTCCGCCGCGATCATGCCGCGCAAATCTTCCGGTGAAGTTTCGCTGCGAACGAGCAGGACTTTTTCGCCCTTCTCCGCGGCTTGCACCGCGCGATCCGCATTCATGTAAATCTTGCCAGACGCCGCGCCCGGACCCGCCGGCAAACCGGTCGCGATGACTTTCGCCTTCTTGACTTCGGCGAGGTCGAACACCGGCGCGAGCAGTTGTTCCAACTGATCCGCGGGATTGCGCAGAATCGCCGTTTCCCAACTGATCAAGCCTTCCTTGACCATGTCCATCGCGAACTTCAGCGCGGCCATCGCCGTGCGCTTTCCGTTGCGTGTCTGAAGCATGAACAGCTTGCCTTCCTGCACCGTGAATTCGATGTCCTGCACGTCCTTGAAATGCTTTTCGAGGATGGAACGCACCTTCATCAATTCCGCGTAGCTCTTGGGCATCTGCACTTTGAGCTTCGCCACTGGCTCCGGCGTGCGCACGCCGGCCACGACGTCTTCGCCCTGGGCGTTGATGAGAAATTCGCCGTAAAATTCATTCACGCCGTTCGCCGGATTGCGCGTGAAGGCCACACCCGAACCGGAGGTCTCGCCGGTGTTGCCATAAACCATCGCCTGCACGTTGACTGCCGTCCCCCATTCAGCGGGAATATTATATTTGCGGCGATACACGATCGCGCGGTCGTTCATCCACGAACCGAACACCGCGCCCGCCGCGCCGCGAAGCTGCTCCCACGGGTCGTTCGGGAATTCGCGACCGGTGCGTTCCTTCACGAGCTTCTTGAAACGCTTCACCAATTCCTGCTGGTCTTCAGCCGAAAGCTTGGAGTCTTCGATATCGCCGTGATGTTTCTCATGTTTGAAATGGTGGATGACCGTTTCAAATGGCTCTTCGTCTTCGCCTTCTTTTTTCTGCACGCCAAGGACGACGTCGCCATACATCTGGATGAAACGACGGTAGCAATCCCACGCGAAACGCTCATTCTTCGTCGCCGCGGCGAGCGAGAGAACTGTCTGGTCATTCAAGCCCAGGTTCAAAATCGTATCCATCATGCCCGGCATGGAATCGCGCGCGCCCGAACGGACGGCAACGAGCAACGGCATGCCTTTCGCATTGCCGAATTTGCAGTCCATGATCTTCTCCATGTTGGCGATGCCCGTTTCCATCTGCGCCTGGAGTTCTTTTGGATAGGTCTTCTTATGGTCGTAGAAATAGGTGCAGACTTCCGTCGTGATCGTGAAGCCCGGAGGCACCGGCAAACCGATGCGGGTCATTTCGGCGAGGTTGGCGCCTTTGCCACCGAGCAGCGGCTTCATCGAGCCGTCGCCATCCGCCTTTTTATTGCCAAACAAATAGACGTATTTCGCCGATTTGCCGGATTTCTTCGTAGTTTTAGCCATAAGATTCAGTATTAGTATTTCAGTCAATTTTTGTTCGCGCGTCCCGAAAATTGAGCATGCGAGACTAACAAAGGTCGCGCCTGTGTCAACGGTCGAATTGAAAAAACGCTGGCTGGCCTTGCTGGGAGCGGGTTTGTCAGTGGGTTTTAGTTCGGCGAGAACGACGGCTTCACAAAATACCAATGATTAATCAAACTTATGCTTTTCCTTGGTACCGCCTAACTTTTCAATTTTCCCAATTCCTGCCAGAGATGCGCGCTCATCAACTGTCCCTTGGCGAAACAGTCGAGATCGAACTTCTCGTTCGGCGAATGGGCATTGTCATCCGGCAACGCGAGGCCGAGCAGCAAGGTATCCGCATTCAGGATTTTCTTAAAGTCGTTCACGATGGGAATTGAGCCGCCCTCGCGCATGAGCACCGGTTCATAACCCCACGCCGCTTTTAACGCTCGCAATGCCGCCTGCGCTTCCGCGCTCGTCGGCGATACCAGGTACGGTTCCGCGCCATGTCCCGATTTGATTTCCAGCCGAACCGTTGGCGGGCAAATCTTTTTCAGATGACTCCGCACGGCCTTGATGATTTTGCCGGGATTCTGGTTCGGCACGAGCCGGAAGGTCAGCTTCGCGCGCGCCCACGACGGCACAATGGTTTTGCTGCCTTCGCCTTGATAACCGCTTGTGAGACCGTTGATCTCCAGCGTCGGGCGCGCCGTGCGTTGCTCGGTCGAGGTAAATCCGCGTTCGCCGAAAAGTTTAGGCACACCCAGGAATTTTTGAAACGCGCGATCATTTCCCGGCAGGCGGGCAAGCTGCTTCCGCTCGTACGCCGATAACGGCTTCACGCCATCGTAAAAACCCGGGATCGCGACCTTGCCATTTTTGTCGCGCAACTTCGCGAGCAACTGGCACAAGGCCATCGCCGGATTGTCCACCGCGCCGCCAAATATTCCCGAATGCAAATCCCGCGACGGCCCATGCACGATAATTTCAAACGCCGCGATTCCCCGCAACGCATACGTCAGCGCCGGATGTTTGGGACTCGGAATCCCCGTGTCCGAAATCACCACCGCATCGCATTGCAATTCTTCCCGATGACTCCGCAAAAACTCGGCCAGATTTTTACTGCCGACTTCCTCCTCGCCTTCGATGACAAAAGTAAGATCGCAAGGCAACTCCGTGCCCGTTTTCAGAAACGCCTCGACCGCAGAAAAATGCGCCAGATTCTGGCCTTTGTTATCACACGCCCCGCGCGCGAACATCGAGTGGCCCTCAATGCGCGGTTCAAACGGCGGCGAAGTCCACAACTCAAACGGCTCCGCTGGTTGCACGTCGTAATGGCCATAGACCACATAATGCGGCTTGCGCGCGCCCTTCGTTCGTGGCGTTTTGGCGATGACAATCGGATGGCCCGCCGTTGCGGACATCCGCGCCTCCAACCCAATCTTTTGGCAATGCCGCACCAGCCATTCGGCGCAGGCTCGCATATCCTTTTGATGCGCCGGCTGCGCCGACACACTGGGAAAGCGGACGTAATCGCAAAGATCGGAAACAAATCGCGCCTGATTTTCTTTAAGATAACGAGTTATGATGTCCATGCAGACTCAATTTTGCGGGAACCCAATAAAGATGGAAACAATAATTTTGCCCTCCTTTCAAAGAAACGCATCAACGCGTGCAGATTTCAGTGCCCCCCTTCCAAGGCCCGTAGGGCCGCCATGTTTATAATTGGAATCCAAAGCTTCCCAAGCTCCAGCGGAGCGGCACTCCCACCTTTCTCATTTCAAAAGGAAACACAAAAGTTAGCCGCCCCAGATGGAACACGGATTAAACACCGATTGAAAAAATTTCCCTTCTTTCTCCCTGTGGCCGTCCGCAAGGACCTCTGCGCCTCTGCGTCAAAACAAAACGTCCAAACCACCCGCGCACACCCACTCACCATCATTCCCCCCTTTCCTTTCCCCCAATTTCGCGCCATATTGAACCCGCATGCGCGAACGTCCTAGCGGCACCCAGGGAAAAGCCCCATGAAAATCTCCATCGTGATCCCCGCGTTCAACGAAGAGAAACTCATCGCCGCAACCTTGACCGCCATCCAGCACGCCCGCGGCGCCTTCCAACTTCGCGGCTGGGAATCCGAACTCATCGTCTGCGATAATAATTCCACCGACCGCACCGCGGAAATCGCCCGCGCTGGCGGCGCCACCGTCGTCTTCGAGCCCATGAACCAAATCGGACGCGCGCGAAATTGCGGTGCCGCCGCCGCCACCGGTGACTGGCTGATTTTCGTGGACGCCGACTCGCACCCCTCCCGCGAACTCTTCAACGACGTCGCCGACAAAATCCAAACCGGCCGTTATCTGTTCGGCGGCTCGACCGTGAAGCTCGATGCCCACTATTCTTTCGCCCGATTCATTGTTGAAGGTTGGAATTGGATCAGCCGCATCTGGAAATACGCCGCCGGCTCCTTCATCTTCTGCGAAACCGCCGCCTTCCGCCAAATCGGCGGCTTCGACACCAAACTTTTCGCCAGCGAAGAAATTGACCTTTCGCAACGCCTGAAAGAACTCGCCCGCGCCAACCGCAAACGCGGCATCATCCTCCATCGCCATCCGCTCATCACCTCCGCCCGCAAGATTCATCTATATTCCAGCAAGGAACACCTCCTCTTCCTCGCCCGAACCGTCTTCGGCCTCGGCCGCACCCTCAAAAGCCGCGAAGCCTGCCACACCTGGTACGACGGCCGCCGCTAAATTGCACCCGCAAAGACTTCTCCTTAATCCTCAACTTCAGTTGGGGGGAATCTTCATCGAAACAACTCATCATCGCGCCCACCCGTTTTCAAACCAAAGGGATCAACCATTGGCTCACCGCATGATCCACCCGCCGCCGGCCACCAAATCATCTTGATAGAAAACGCAAGCCTGCCCCGGCGTGATCGCCCGCTGTGGCACATGCAACTTCACCCGCGCGCGCCCATTCGCTTCCGGCGTGATCGTCGCCGCCGTGCCCGGATGATTATAACGAATCTTCGCCGTGACCTCGATGCTCTCCGGCGGCGTTTCCCACGGAATCCAGTTGCAACGCTCCACCACGAATTCATCCCGGTCCAACGCCGATTCATCCCCCACCACCACGCGATTTTTTTCCGCATCCAACTCGATCACGTAAAGCGGTTTCGGTGACGAAAGCCCCAGTCCCTTGCGCTGGCCGATGGTATAAAATTCAATCCCCTCGTGATGCCCCAACACATGCCCGTGCAGATTCACGATCTCGCCGCGATGCTTCTGCGCGAGATTCGCCTGCTGCAGGAACCGGCCATAATCCTTGTCCGGCACGAAACAGATTTCCATGCTCTCTTCCTTGTCGGCGGTCTTCAAATTATTTTCGCGCGCGACACAGCGCGTGTCCGTCTTCGTCAAATCGCCCAGCGGAAAGATCGAGCGCGCCAGTTGGTCCTGCCGCAACGAAAACAAAAAATAACTTTGATCCTTCCGCATATCCCGTCCGCGCTTGAGCAGCGTGCGCGAGCCGTCCGCGTTCTTCTCCACCCGCGCGAAATGGCCTGTGGCGATGAACTCCGCGCCCAGCTGCCGCGCGCGATTGATCAACGTGCCAAACTTCAACTTCTCATTGCACATCACGCACGGATTCGGCGTGCGCCCGGCCTTGTATTCCTCCGCGAAATAATTAATGACCTGCTTCTGAAAATCCTCCGCCTCATCCACCAGGTAATAGGGAATATTCAGCTTGTGCGAAACACTGCGGGCATCCATCACCGCCTGCGGCCCGCAACACTTGTCCTCCGCGCGATTCACGCAATCCTGCGGCCACAATTTCAGCGTGATCCCCACAACGTCATACCCCTGCTCCAGCAACAACGCCGCCGCCGCCGAGGAATCAACCCCGCCGCTCATGCCCAGCACCACGCGAATCTTTTTTACATCCGTCACAAACACTGAAGATACGTCCACACGCCATGCCTGTAAAGCAACACGGCGCGGAGAAAATCCGCGCCGTGCTCAAATGATCGTGACTGGAAAAAAACTTATTCGAAACTCTTGCCGCGGATACAGGAAGTGCGCTGGTTCCACCATATCCAATCCAGATTATTAAAAGTCGTTCCAACGCCCGAGTTCGGCGTCGTGCCGTTTTGAGATACCGGCAGGTTCAGCACTGAAGTCTGCCACTTGTGATTTTCCGAATGGCCGTCGGCATAGGATAATCCGACGGAAGTTCCGTGATAACTGCCCGGGACATCAGCCCAGCCGGGGCTGCTGGGACCATAGATTTGCAGCCACCCGTCTCCGCCACCGTTCGGATTGCAAAGCGACATGGCATTCTCATCACAAAACTGAAAAGCCATGCTGGGGGCGGGGCAAGTCAACTCCTGAACCTTCGTATATATTTGCAATCCATTGCCGTAATTCAGTCCTCCGATGGGATCGGCGGAGTTGGGCGGAAATTTTTGCTTCAGATAATACTGGCCCATGGTCCCATTCATTGAATAAGACCGGATGCGCTGGCCATTGGCGGAAGGCACCACATCACCCGGGCATTTATAAACCCCCAGTTGATTTCCCATGTAGGGTGACAATATCGTTTGCTCATACGGAACGGGATTGGTGTTGGCATCCGCCGCCCCCCAGCTTTCGCCCACGCTGGTCCAGCCATTGGTATCCACTCCGAGCGGCGCATTCAAAAGGATGATATCATTGAAGTCTCCCGCGTATATTTGCCAGCCCAACTGCAACTGCTTGAGATTGGATGTGCATTTGACCGCTTGCGCCCGGATTTTTGCCCGGGCCAGGGCCGGAAGCAGCAGACCCGCCAGAATGGCAATGATGGCAATCACCACCAACAACTCTATCAATGTAAAAGCCGCATTCCGCTTCGGCACGGACGGATCTTGAAATCGAAAATGTTTCGTTAACACCATACTATGTACTTTTTCTTTTAATATCATTTCCAGCGCGGCCTCGGGGTTTTAGATTCCCCCTGCTGCCTGGCCACTAGTCAAAGTTGCACTTTAAAACCTGCATTTCCACCAGTGTGTATTTGCCAACATACCCCGGCCCAGCCGAAACCACAAACCAAGCACCGCCATTGCAGTTGTAGATATGAATTGGAAACCAGCTTCCCCCTTTTCTGCATGAATCCCCGTATCGAACCTCGAAAAGGAGGGAGCATCGCCATCGGTTATGGCGATGCTCCTTTAGCAATTATCGTTTAATTATGTTTGATTCGGTAAAATACCGCGCTGGTCACTGGTTGCGGGAAAGTTGCCGTAAACCCACCCGTGTTAATATCTTGCGTGATCGTAGCGGCGACCGCCGTGTCCAGCGTAATGGCGCTGCCCGCCGTGCCGGAACTCAACACCGTGAAGGACGAGATTGTATCGTCTCCATCCCCGCTCGTGAAGTGGATCGTCACATTGCCACCGCTAAGCGTGATGCCAGTTATGGACAGCACACCCAGCCGAACCACCTTGATATTGGAGAAGTAGGCGGCGCCCTGCGTGCCGATGGAGGCGAAAGGATCTACATAACCCAGCATGATAGTGCCATTCGTGCAGATATAGTAACTACCACCAGGGAAACTGATGAAGTTCGTGCCGTTAAACAAGTTGGTGTTGGCGTAGGAGAATATCGGAGTCTTGTTGATTGACATCGTTATCACGTTGTTGATCTGCTTGACCTCGACATCCGCCCAGGCGTTCGCCGGCCCAACCTTATTCGCGCTCACTGGCAAGCCAGCCGGGTCGAGCAGATTTTGCTGATAGGAGTTGTAAGGCCCGGGAGGATTGTCGTAGCTGTTCTTGAACGAACTGGCGAACGTCCCGGCGAATTTACCACCCACGTTCAGCGCCCCGGTTGGACCGGAGCCGGCTGCATTGAAAGCCAGCGGAATGTAGCCGAACTGTGCATTAGTACCCGCGCCGGTGATGGAGACATAGTCACCCCAGCTCACGCCGCTGGCATCGGCATTGATGCCATACCACACGCCATCAATGAACCACGGTGCGGTTCCACCAGGCCCGCCGCCCGGCTGCGTCACCGCGCCATTGTAATCTCCCAAATACCAGTTCGTCTGCGTTCCGGCATGATTGATGCCAAATAGCGGACCTTCCGTCGCATTGGCTCCGGTGCTGCCTTCATTGATGAGCATACTAAAGCGCAGGGCGTAATTGCCACTGAAGCTCACGTTGGTCGGGTAAAGGTTGATGGCAGACGAAGAGGCCGAACCGGTGCCATCCTTATTGACAGTGAGTTTCAGAGCGGTTGTGGCCCCATCGGGAGCATTTCCGATCGCGTCATTTGCCAGCGGAAAAGCGAATTGAACATAATTTGGATCGAAGGGATACTTCGTCGCATTGGTGCTGCCAAATACAATGTTCCAGCCAGCGACCCCGTCATTGTTATTTCCATCAACGCCATTGGTTAATGGATCCGCAAACAAAACCGGCGCGGGAGGATAGGCATTGTCAATGATAACCATGGTTGCCGTCGTGTTGGTGGCAATCGTGTAAGGCACGGATGAATCCGCTGCCAAACCGATGGTGACTATCCGGTTACCTGTATAGTTGGTTATGGTTTGCAACGGGGAAATGGTGGCCGTGACGTTTACATCGCCAGGGTTGATCATCACTCCGCCGCCCAAAACCAGCACGTCAGCCCCGGCGACCCCGCTGGCAATCGTCCGAGCCGGTGAAGTATAATCAACGCCGACAGCTCCCGTTCCTGAGTAGGTGAAGTTGCTCACGATATAGGGCGTCGCGAAGTTAGTATCACCCAGGCGCTGAATGGTAAATGAAGCGAAGTCGTTGGTCAGCCCTTTATAGGCGTTGGTCGCAACCACGCCGCCAATCTGCAACGCTTGTGGTCCGGTGTTCACGATATTGACACTCGGGAAAGTGCCCGGTGCGAGCGCGTACGCCGAATTCGTTATGACGGTGAGGACCACCGGTTCGGTCAGGCGCGGCACATTAAGGGAATCCGGGGTAATCGTAACATCAGCGCTAAGCTCATTAGCTTGCAAAGTGATGCTGTTGGTCACGATGGCTGCATAGGTTGAAGAACCCGCAGAAGCCGTGGAAGCGTTGGTTCCCGCCCCGGTCAGTGTAAAGAAAACCGTGAGCGGCTGGTTCGTCAGACCACCCGTTCGGGTAATCGTGAAGGTTCCGGGTATCACCGGCCCGCCGCCAGCGTTCGCATAATTTTGCGAAGCCACGCTTGCCGACGCAGTAACCGTGATCTGGGGGAATGGGAACGAGAGGCTGAAAGTTCCATTGGTTCCAGTGGTATCATTTGAAGTGATCGCGAGTATCGTCTGCCCTTGCGAATATTCCACTAATTGGCAGGTTCCCACCGTCGAGGTGCCAAAATCAATTATATATATATTGTTGGCCGCGTCGAAGGCCACGCCCCAGCTATCCGTCGCCGCCGCGACAAAGCCGGTATGAACCACCACCCGTGAAAGATCCGGAATTCCGTTCGTAAGCGGCATCACCCAAACCTGTCCGGCGCCGCCGATGGATTCCGCCAGCGTTGAACCGTCGGGCGAAACTGCCACACCAAAACCCACGTTAAACTGGTCAGGGCCTCCGTCGAAAGCCGCCCAGGCGCTTTCAGAATCCCAGACGTATTGGCCGTTCTGATCCAGAATCGTCAGGCTGTTATTGCCGATGCCAGTTCCGTTGTTGCGATCCTGCGTGCAATAGAATGTCAGATTGTTGTTGTAGCCGTTGGTGCTGATGGCCAGATCAACATGGACACCCGTAATTCCGATATTGTTCCAGCTTGTATTCAAAAGTTGAGGATGGTTCGTGTAAGGAACGGTGCCATTAATCGGGTAGGCCCAGAGATTATCGCCCGTGTTACCGCCGGGGATTCCCGGTCCGCCGAGTTGATCGTATTCGATGCCATAGAGCGCGAGGTTCCCTTGCGCCAGCGATCCCGTCACTCGAGGCGTCGCGTCAAAACCGCCATACACATAACCGCTGCTGGCATAAGCAGAATTCGCACTATAAACCGCGCCATTCGTGGAGAAAAGCGCTTGCGCCGAAGAAATATCCGGTGCGGCCGCCCACACGCCATACGCCGGCTGGCCACCCTGGAAAACACCATCGTCGTCGCCGACATAAACCGTATCATCCGGCCCGACGGAAATTCGATTTGGCCCAATCGAGGAAGCACCAAAGATCATCCCGCCGAGTCTGGCCGTATTGGTTTGGCCCACTGCATCGCTCAAATCGGCATTCATCATATAAATGCCTTTGTTCACCGCCCGCGTGTGGCCGCCCCCCGTCGTGGGATAGGTGATGGTGGAACTTCCCGAATTGGCAACGTAAATGCGCCCGAAATTGCCGGTGCTCGGGTTGCAATTCACCGCCACGCCGCGACCGTCAAAAAATACAACTTCCGGATTGCTATTGGTGCTTAAAAGATGAAATTTTCCATTGCCCTGGCTGAAAACATTGACGGCATAGCTGCTGTAAGTGCTGGAATTGAAAGTCAAAGGAAAGGTATGGATGCCCTGAGTCAGCGCTCCCAAATCATTGGTGGCAGCGCCGCCGGCGTAAACGATCGAGACGTCCGTTGCGTTTTCGTTCAATACAAAACTGACCTGGCCGCCGGCGAGATTGGTGATGCCGGATGCGTAGGGGTTCGCTTTGGCTAATGAAATGAATGACAGAACGGCAAGAGCCGAGCAGCAACCTCGCAGCAAGGCATAATTGAATAGTGGTTTCTTCATAGCATGGTTTGGTTTCAGCCGACGGGTCGATGATTTGATTTGCGTTGCACAATCGCGATTAAAAAAAATGAATCGCCTGCTCATCTGTTCAGAATGGTTGAGTCTTGACGATTTCAACTGGAATGGCAACAACAAAATCCACTTTTTTTAATCAAATAAGTTCTTCGGCGTTCCCCTTGCGGTAACTTAACCTAAACTTATTAGACGAGATAACCTGAAACTCATCGTTTCTAGTTATAAAAACCCAAGTAACCGCTAACCACAAAAAAACCACGCATTCACAGCCATTGTATGAACGAGTTACTTGGGCACAATTCAACCCCCGTCAACACCAGCTAATCCCGAGATACTCCCCGTGTGACTCCTTTTCTTCTTCAAAAATGCTTTTACATCGCCCGCAAAACCCACGCGGCAGTGCCGCAAAAATCCGCCGTTTCAGTGCGCGAATTTACAACCGATCCGGCAGATGATATACGCATACGTAATATATTTCAGGCGACCAAAAATGGCCTTCAGCGGGTGGAAACATTTGAAAAAAAGACCGCGCACTGGCGCGGCCTTCAAGAAACTTTCGATTAAAGCGCGAATCTTCCAGCGCTTATGGCAGGTCAGTCCGGCCCATCAGATAGCGATCGCATTCTCGGGCAGCGGCGCGGCCTTCATTGAAAGCCCAGACCACCAGGCTCTGCCCACGGCGGGCATCGCCCGCGGCGAACACGCCCTTGACGTTGGTCGCGAACTTGCCGAACTCGGCCTGCGCATTGGAACGCCCGTCGCGCTCAACGCCGAGTTGCTCCAGCAACGGCTGTTCCGGTCCGAGAAATCCCATCGCCAGCAACACGAGTTGCGCCGGCAGGACTTTTTGCGTTCCTTCGACTTCCTTTGGCACGAACTGGCCCTTCTCGTTCTTCTGCCATTCGATCTGCACGACGTGAATCTCCTTCACCTGGCCGTGCTCATCGCCCACAAATTTCGTCGCCGTGGTCAAATACGTGCGCGGGTCCGCGCCGAAACGTGCCGCCGCTTCTTCCTGGCCGTAATCCAATTTATAAACCTTCGGCCATTCGGGCCACGGATTATCCTTCGCGCGTTCCAGCGCGGGCTTCGGCAAAATCTCCAACTGCACCAAGCTCGAGCACTCGTGCCGCATGGATGTGCCCACACAATCGGTCCCGGTATCGCCGCCGCCGATGACCACGACATGTTTATTCTTCGCCGAGATAAATCCGCCGTTCTGCTGCTGATCGAGCAGGGCCTTGGTATTGCCGTGGAGAAATTCCATCGCAAAATGGATGCCCTTGAGGTTGCGTCCCTCAATTTGCAAATCACGCGGCTTGGTCGCGCCGGTGCAAAGAACGATCGCGTCAAACTCCGCGCGCAATTTCTCCACCGGATAATTCTTGCCGACTTCTGTTTTGGTAAGAAAGGTTACGCCTTCCTTTGCCAATAAATCCACGCGGCGTTGCACCAGTTCCTTGTCGAGCTTCATGTTCGGAATGCCGTACATCAGCAACCCGCCGATGCGATCCGCCCGCTCAAAAACCGTCACCCAATGTCCCGCCTTGTTCAACTGCGCCGCCGCGCAAAGTCCCGCCGGACCCGACCCGATCACTGCGACTTTTTTACCCGTGCGCGAAGCCGGCGCCTCGGGCGTGATCCAGCCTTCGTCCCAGCCTTTGTCCGCGATAGAACATTCGATGTTCTTGATCGTGACCGGCGGCTCGCTGATGCCCAGCACGCACGAACCTTCGCATGGTGCGGGGCAGACGCGGCCGGTGAACTCGGGAAAATTATTCGTCTTGTGAAGCCGTTCGAGCGCTTCCTTCCACAGGCCGCGATAAACCAAATCGTTCCACTCCGGGATCAGGTTGTTGATCGGGCAGCCCGACGCCATGCCGCTGATGAGCGTGCCGGTATGGCAGAATGGAATGCCACAATCCATGCAGCGCGCGCCCTGCTCCTGAAGTTTTTTCTCGTCCAGATGCAGATGAAATTCATTCCAATCCTTGATCCGCTCGATGGCCGAACGGTCCAGGGGCAATTCACGCAAATATTCTTTGAATCCTGTCGGTTTTCCCATTTCTTTTCCTGGCTTATCTGAAGCTAAAATTGTTTAACTGCCGCCCACGCGCGCCACGTCCCGCGCATTGTCCTCGAACGCCGCCATCAACGCCGCCTCGCCGCTCAAGCCGGACGCCTTCGCTTTTTTGATGGCCTGCAACATCCGCTTGTAATCGTTCGGCAATACCTTCACGAATTTCGGCGCAAAAGTTTCCCACGCATCCAAAACTTTCTTGGCGCGCGCGCTCTTGGTGTATTTGAAATGCCGCTCGATCATCTGGCGAACTTCTTCACGTTCTTCCGCATCGTCCAACCGCTCCAGGCCCACGCCCTGCCCGTTGCAACGCGTCACAAAATCGCCGTCTTCATCAAGCACATAAGCCTCGCCGCCGGACATGCCCGCCGCGAAATTCCGGCCCGTCGTGCCCAACACCACCACGCGTCCGCCGGTCATGTATTCGCAACCGTGATCGCCCACGCCTTCGATGACCGCATTCACGCCGCTGTTGCGAACGCCAAACCGCTCGCCCGCGATTCCGCTGATGTAAGCTTCGCCGCTCGTCGCGCCGTAAAGCGCCACGTTGCCGATGATGATATTTTCTCCCGGCACGAACGTCGAGGTCGCATGCGGATAAACGATGATCTTGCCGCCGGACAAACCTTTGCCGACGTAATCATTCGCATCGCCTTCCAGCGTGATCGTGATTCCCGGCGGAGCGAATGCTCCCAAACTTTGGCCCGCCGAACCTTTGAAGTTCAGCTTCACGGTATCCTCGGGCAAACCATTCACACCATGACGCCGCGTGAGTTCGCTGCCGAGAATGGTTCCCACCACGCGATTCACATTGCGAATCGGCAAATTCACTTCCACCGGTTTGCCGTGTTCCAGCGCGGGCGCGCACAGCTTGAGCAAATCGGTATTGTCCAGCGCCTTTTCCAAGCCGTGATCCTGCGCGATTTGCTGATAACGGCCCACGCCGTCCGGCATATCCGGTTGATAAAGTATCTTCGAGAAATCCAATCCGCGCGCCTTCCAATGCTCAACCGCCGTCCGCGCTTCCAGTTTGTCCGTGCGTCCGACCATTTCGTTGATCGTGCGGAACCCGAGTTGCGCCATCAATTCGCGCACTTCCTCGGCGATGAATTTCATGAATGTCACCGCGTGCGCGGGGTCGCCGGTAAATTTCTTGCGCAGTTCCACATCCTGAGTGGCCACGCCGACCGGGCAGGTGTTCAAATGGCAAACGCGCATCATGATGCAACCGAGCGTCACCAGCGGCGCCGTTGCAAAACCAAATTCTTCCGCGCCCAGCAACGCCGCGATAATCACGTCGCGACCGGTCTTCAACTGTCCGTCGGTCTCGACGGCGATACGGCTGCGCAGATTGTTCAGCACGAGTGTCTGATGCGTTTCCGCCAAACCCAGTTCCCACGGAATGCCCGCGTGCTTGATGCTCGTCTGCGGCGATGCCCCCGTGCCGCCGTCATAACCACTGATGAGCACCACGTCCGCGTGCGCCTTCGCGACCCCCGCCGCGACCGTGCCCACGCCGACTTCGGAAACGAGTTTCACGCTGATGCGCGCGTGATGGTTCGCGTTCTTCAGGTCGTGAATCAACTCCGCCAAATCTTCGATGGAATAAATATCATGATGCGGCGGCGGTGAAATCAAACCGACGCCCGGGGTGGAATGGCGCACTTTCGCAATCGGCGGATAAACCTTGCCGCCGGGCAACTGCCCGCCTTCGCCGGGCTTCGCGCCTTGCGCCATCTTGATCTGTAATTCCTGCGCCTTGACGAGGTATAAACTCGTGACGCCGAAACGTCCTGAAGCCACTTGCTTGATCGCGCTGTTGCGGGAATCGCCATTGGCGTCCTTGACATAACGCGCCGGGTCTTCGCCGCCCTCGCCGGTGTTGCTCTTGCCGCCGATGCGGTTCATCGCAATCGCCAGCGCCTCGTGCGCTTCCTTGCTGATCGAGCCATAGGACATCGCGCCCGTCTTGAAACGCTTGAGCAGCGAGTCCACCGATTCCACTTCTTCAATCGGAATCGGCGACGACGCCAGTTTCAAATTCAGCAAGCCGCGCAACGTCGCGTGCTTCTTCATCTGGTCGTTGACCAGCGCGGAGTATTCCTTGAACACCTTGTAATTCGCGGTGCGGCAGGCGGTCTGTAATTTATGCACCGTCTGGGGGCTGAACAAATGCACTTCGCCATCCGCGCGCCATTGATACTGGCCGCCGACGTCGAGCGTGTGCCCATTGACCTGCCGTTCGGGAAACGCGTGCTGATGGCGGATCTGCACTTCCTTGGCGATCACATCCATGCCCACGCCTTCGATGCGTGAAGGCGTCCACGTAAAATATTTGTCAATGACCGATTGCTTGAGGCCGATTGCTTCAAAAATCTGCGCACCGCGATAGCTCTGGATGGTCGAGATGCCCATCTTCGAGATGACTTTGACCACGCCCTTGACGGCGGCCTTGACGAAATTCTTGCACGCGTCCTTGTGCTTGATGTTTTTCAGCAAGCCCTGGCGGATCATGTCGTCGAGCGTTTCAAACGCCAGATACGGATTGATGGCGCCCGCGCCGTAACCGATGAGCAGCGAGAAATGATGCACCTCGCGTGGCTCGCCGGTCTCGATGACCAATCCGACCCGCGTACGCGTGCCTTCGCGAATCAAATGATGATGCAATCCCGCCACCGCCAACAACGCGGGAATCGGCGCGTTCTCCCGGTCAACACCACGGTCGGACAAGATCAAAATATTGACGCCGTCGGCAATCGCCTGGTTCGCCTTGCGATAAAGTTCCTCCATCGCGCTTTCAATGCCGCGTTCGCCTTCCGAAGCCTTGAACAAAATCGGCAGGGTGATGGATTTAAAGTCGGGCCGGTTGAGATGCTTGAGCTTCGCGAATTCCTCATTGGTGAGGATCGGCGATTTCAATTCGATCAGGCTGCAACTCTGCGGCGACGGCTTGAGCAAATTATGTTCGGAACCAATCGTCGTTTCCGCCGACGTAATCAGTTCTTCGCGAATACAATCAATCGGCGGGTTGGTGACCTGCGCGAACAGTTGCTTGAAATAATTGTAGAGCGATTGCGGCTTGTCCGAGAGCACTGCTAGCGGCGTGTCTGTGCCCATCGAACCGATGGCTTCCACGCCGTCGCGCGCCATCGGCGCCATGAGGATGCGCAAGTCTTCAAACGTGTAACCGAATGCCTGCTGGCGGCGGAGCACGGTTTCGTGGCTCGGCTCCGGCAAATGCGGCGCGTCGGCCACGCTCGCCAGTTCCACCATATATTTATCCAACCATTCGCGATACGGATGCGCGTTCGCAACTTTGTCTTTAATTTCTTCGTCGGCCACGATGCGGCCTTCTTCCGTATCAATCAAAAACATGCGGCCCGGTTGCAAGCGGCCTTTATACAAAATTCTCTCCGGCGCAATATCCAGCACGCCGACTTCCGAAGCCATCACGACCAGGTCATCCTTCGTGACGTAATAACGCGAAGGCCGCAGTCCATTCCGGTCCAGCACCGCGCCGATTTGTTTGCCATCGGTGAACGCGATCGAAGCCGGTCCGTCCCACGGCTCCATCAGGCAGCTATGATATTCATAGAACGCCTTTTTCTCGTCACTCATGCTCTCGTGGTTCGCCCACGGTTCGGGGATCATCATCATCACCGCGTGCGGCAACGAACGACCCGCCATGACGAGCAGTTCGAGGCAATTATCGAACATTGCCGAGTCGCTGCCGTTGGTGTTGATGATCGGCAAAATCTTTTTAAGGTCGGGCCCGAGCAATTCGGACTCGAACATCGCCTGCCGCGCGCGCATCCAATTAATATTGCCGCGCAAGGTGTTGATCTCGCCGTTGTGCGCCACGTAACGATACGGATGCCCGCGTTCCCAACTCGGAAACGTGTTCGTGCTGAAACGCGAATGCACCAGCGCCAGCGCCGTTTCCATCGCGGGATCGGAAAGGTCGTTGAAATACTCCTGCACCTGCACGGTGTTAAGCATGCCTTTATAAACGAGTGTCTTGTAAGACAGGCTCGCGACATACCAATATTCACTGCCTGGAAAACCGGCGCGGCGGATCTCGTTGGTCGCGCGCTTGCGGATGATGTAGAGCTTGCGCTCGAAAGTCATCGGGTCGGTCAGCTTCGTATTGCGCTTAATGAACACCTGCCGCATGAACGGCTCGGAAGACTTTGCTGTTTCGCCGAGCGTGGCGTTGGTCGTCGGCAAATCGCGCCAGCCCAGAATATGCTGGCCTTCCTCCGCGATGATCTTTTCAAAAATCTGCTCGCACTTTTTCCGGTTGCCCGCGTCGGGCGGCAAATAAACAATGCCCGCGCCGTAATCGCCTTCGTCCGGAAGCGTGATGTGATTGGCAGCGCAAACCTTCTGCAAAAAGGTGTGCGGCATTTGGATCAAAATGCCCGCGCCATCGCCCGTGTTCACCTCGCAGCCGCAAGCGCCGCGATGATCGAGATTCAACAAAACAGTTAACGCCTGCTTGATGATCTCGTGGGATTTTTTGCCTTTGACATTGACGACAAAACCCACGCCGCAAGCATCGTGCTCGAACTGCGGATCGTAGAGACCCTGCTTTGGAGGCAGTCCGTTTTTGTTCATTTGGGCTTTTTGCTGCTGACTCTCTGATTGCATCTTTTTTTTAGACCAAGCCGAAATTAAAATTTTGGTATTTTAGCCAGATACTTTTGCGGTCTGCAATAGTTACTTGAGAAATTTTTGTGTAACCCGCATTTGCCTGCTCACATTTTGAGCGCTTCGCGGAAAAAATGAGACGACCCCACGTCCGCCAGCCATTTCGAGAACCACAGTTTCGGCTAATTTCCGAAATTTGCCAATGCTATTTTCCGCAAATTTAAGAGTTCCAGTATTCACATCAAAGTGCGCATGGATATTCTCCACCACTCAAATCACCCCATCTTTATTCCGCACTCCACACTCCGCATTCCGCACTGCCCAGTTCCTTCTCGCCAACCCTCCTCCGTTCCTTAAACTCATTCCACGCTATGAATCATCGCTTTGCGCTGTTCGCCGCCATCCTCGGACTATTCGCCGCCGCCGCCATTTCACACGCCGAACCGCCGCGCCTCACCGAGACACCATTCGTCACTGTCAGCAATCCGCCGCCCATCCAAATGCTCGTGCCGGGCTTTACCGTCCGCGAATTGCCGCTCAACCTAAACAATCTCAACTCCTTCGCCTACGCACCCGACGGACGTCTCTTCGCTCTCGCTTACGACGGCAATGTTTTTGAATTGAAAGACACCGACGGCGACGGCCTCGAAGATACCGCCACGTATTTTTACAAAAAGGATCACAATGAAATCCCCGCCAGCATCGGCATGGCGTGGGGTCCGGGCGGACTTTACATCGCCAGCCAGGGACGCATCATTCGCCTCCGTGACAAGGGCGACGGCACCGCCCAACTCGAGACCGTCACGAGCGGTTGGGTCGGACCCGCGCGCGCCGCCGGTTCAAGTCTTGACGCCATCGGCATGGCCGTGGACGCCAGGGGAAATCTTTTCTTCGGCATCGGTTGTGACGATTACAGCGCCGCCTACCGCGTGAACAAAGACACCGGCAAATCCGAATACAATGTCCACAGTGAACGCGGCACCATCATCGAAGTGCCCGCCGGCACGACCAATCGCGAAACCATCGCCACCGGTTTGCGTTTTACTGTGTGCCTCGCATTCAACACCAACGGCGACCTATTCGCCACCGACCAGGAAGGCGCCACGTGGCTGCCCAACGGAAATCCCTTCGACGAATTACTCTACATCCAGCGCGGTCGCCACTACGGCTTCCCGCCGCGACACCCAAAATATTTGCCCGACGTCATTGATGAACCGAGCGTCTTCGATTACGCCCCGCAACATCAATCCACCTGCGGCCTTCACTTCAATGAACCCACCTCCACCAGCCAAAAAATTTTCGGCCCTTCATGGTGGCGCGGCGATGCCCTCCTCACCGGCGAATCTCGCGGAAAAATCTGGCGCACCAAACTCGTGAAAACCGCCGACGGCTACGTCGCGCAAAATAATCTCATCGCCTGCCTCACCATGCTCACCATTGATGCCATCCCCACTCCGCAAGGCGATCTCCTCGTCACCTGCCACAGTGGCGATCCCGATTGGGGCACCGGTCCGCAAGGCAAAGGCAAACTTTTTAAAATCTCCTACACCGGCGACGCCACCCCGCAACCCATCCTCACCTACGCCGCCAGCCCCACCGAAACCCGCATCGTCTTTGACCGCCCGCTCGACCCCGCGCAATTCAAAAATCTCCTCGCCCAATCCTCCCTCACCATGGGCCGCTACGTCACCGCCGGCGAACGCTTCGAATCCTTCCGCCCCGGCTACCAGGCCGTCCAGGACCAGCGCAAAATTCCCCGCTACGATCTTCCCGTCCTCGCCGCCGACATCGCCGCCGACAACCGCTCCCTCATCCTCCAATCTTTGCCGCGCACCACCGCCGTAAATTACGCCGTCAAAATTCCCGAACCCACCGCCCCCGCGCCTTCCCCAGCCACAATCGCGCGCAATCTTCCACATTCCCCCGCAATAGACCTCCTCACCGACCTCACCGGCGTCCAAGCCGATTGGCACAGCGCCACTTACGACAAAGACACCCCCCTCGCCTGGTCCGGCTGGCTCCCGCACCTCGACCTCGCCGTCGCGCGCGAATTCACCGCCGCCAGCGCCGAGCACGCGAAACTCTTTCAACTCCTCAAAACCCCTGGAACCCTCCACCTCCGCGCCCAACTCGACCTTTGGTCCATGCTCCACCCCGCCATCCAGCCCAACGCCCAACTCGACTACCAATACCCACCCGAAACCGTCACCGTCATTATCAAAAGTCGTGAAGAACTAAAATTAACCACCGACCACCAAGTCCAACAACTCAGCCCCCACGAACTCCACATCACCGGCATCTTTCCCAAAAATAAATGGCTCCCCCTCGACCTCACCCTCCCCACCGGCCACGCCCCCACCCTTGAAATCTCTTGGTACACCGACGAAGACCCGCGCCCCCGCGCCTTCCCCCTGCGCCGCATCCTCGTCCCCTGGGCCACCCCAGAAAACGCCCAACCCCTCGCCAGCGGCCCCCGCGACATCCCCGAAATCGTCGGCGGCGATTGGACCCGCGGCCACGACCTCTTCTTCGGCCAGCAAGCCGCCTGCTACAAATGCCATCAAATCGGCGGCGCGGGCGGCCACATCGGCCCCGACCTCTCCAACCTCACTTACCGCGACTACACCTCCGTCATGCGCGACATCACCCAACCCAGCGCCGCCATCAACCCCGACCACATCGCCTACAATATCCAACTCACCGACGGCGACACCGCCACCGGCGTCATCATTCAACAAACCGCCGACACCATCACCCTCGGCCAAGCCACCGGCGAAAACCTCAACATTCCCCGCACCCGCATCACCAATATGAAAGCCTCGCCATTATCCTTAATGCCCGAGGGCCTCCTCAATTCTCTGTCTGCCCAACAACAAAAAGACCTCCTCACCTTCCTGCTAACTCCAAAATAAACTCTTTGAAATGGGAGGGCGAACGTACCCGTGAGCCGTGCCAATCGCCAACTTCCCGCAACACAAAATATTCCACCAACCTGTGGCGCGTAAGGCGCATCCGCCGCTCCACCATCCGAAGTCTCGCAAAGAAAACTGACAATCTAGTGAATAGTAAGGCGCACCTGCGGCGCGACAGCGCCGCCCACCCCTTTCTCTAACCTGGTAGGGCTGCGCTGCCGCGCAGCCGTCCGAAGTTCTACAG